>NZ_LAOQ01000009.1:0-19451 GCF_000965185.1 Rickettsia argasii T170-B | reverse complement strand
TAACGAAAGACGAGTAAGCTCATTTATCGACCAAAGTAAACGTGCAATATATGAGTGGTTTAATAGAATGGGAGGAAAACGTAAGATGAATTGGCAAAGACTAACCGAGATACTTAAAAGGGTAAACTTTCCTGAAAACGGAAAGATTATCTCAATGTTCTAAACAACAAATAAGGCATAAAGCCTATCTTACCTTTCGGGAGCCGGATGCGGTAGCTCTGCATGTCCGGTTCTGAGGAGGGGCCTAATTGAGCGATTGGTTAGGTCTACTCACACATAAAGTAACGCAGCTTGTAGCATTATGGTCGTAAAAAGCTTAGGAACTTCTTCAGCTACAAACTCCGCAAGCATAATCGTCACCTCAATCGGATGGGAGTAATAAGGATCACCTGATTGACGTATTTGAGAACCGTGATACGTGCATAGTAGATACCTTTTTTGATTTCGAGCATATCTGAGTATATCTATGGGATTTGCTACTTTGGTATTTAAATATTCGAGTTTATCAAGTAATTTTTTACTATAAACACAAATTGCAAACTTTTTTTTCCAAGAGCTTATATCTTCCATAAAAGTTATTTCTTATTTCATTATAATTTGTGGGCTATTAATTAAAAAATTAGGCATTGCCTAGAAAAAGTTGATAATTTGAAAAGTTTACGTCATGGCCACGCTCTTTGCAGTCGCTTAGCTCATGACGATATCAACCGTTTCGAGGAAATGCCAAAAATTGCGGTAATAAATAGCTGCAGATTAGGTTCTATGAAGGAAAATTAAATTAATCTATTTTTGCTATTTTTTGCTGTAAATCATAAGATTTTTTTGAAATAGGAACAACTATTACTGCAAAAATCTTATTAATGTTCGCTAAAAAATATCTGAAAATATAAATAATTTAATTTTCCTTCACAGAACCTAAAGATTATTGTTATTTTATTTTAAATATTAATCCTAAAGTCAAAATATAACTATGTCAAACCGTAATAGTTTAGAAGTACAAGAGTACGCACAAGCTAGCTCCTTAAATAATACTAATCTAACTGCATCACAGGGTGAGTTAATACTAACTGTTGCAAATTTATTGTTCAAAGAGTCAAATATTAATAATAATCAGAATATACAAAGAGATAATAATATATCTTATGAGAATAATATTAATAATATTACCGACTTTGAAAATCAGGATACAAGTTGTGGTATATGTAAATGTCTTGGAGCGATAGCTACTGTTTGCTGCAATGTGTATGTATTTTTATTTGAATAAACACAAAATTTTACACTAAAAAAATATGAGCAAGGCTTAAGAAAGTTAGGAAACCTAGAGCATCGGTTATGGTTGTTAGAAATACACCGGAGCCTGTAGCGGGGTCTATATCAAAATAATGCAGTATTATAGGAATAGCAGAGCCGAATAATCCGGCTACTAAAAAATTTAAAATAACTGCAATAGCAAAAATAACGCTAAGATTTAAGTCAAGCAACATCACAAAGCTAAGTCCTGCTCCGATAATTGCAAGTACAAAACCGTTAAAAGCCGATACGGCTATTTCTTTTAATATAACTTTATTGACATTATTATAATGAATATCTTTATTAGCAAGGGCTCTAACCGTAACGGTCATAGCTTGTGTTCCGGCATTTCCGCCCATTGAAGCTACAATAGGCATAGTGGCTGCAAGCGTTACAAGTTTTGCAATAGTATCGTTAAAATGGTTAATGATAAGTGAGGTCATGCAGGCAGTGATTAGATTAACAAAGAGCCAAGGAAAACGATGTTTAACGGTATAAAATACATTGAAGAAAGTATCTTGAGTGTGTACCCCGCTTAATGATAATATATCTTTGCCGGCTTGTTCTTCGATAATATAAATTATATTATCGATTGATACGCTACCTACTAACTTACCGCTTTTATTTACTACCGGTACAATAGTTAAAGCATATTGTCTAAAAATGAAGCTTAGTTCATTTAAGTCGGTAAAAGCATCTGCAAGCTTAAAATCTTTGCTCATCAAATCTTTTATCAATTCATTTTTTTTGCCTTTAATTAGCGTGCTAAGAGAAATAATACCGATAGGGCGTAATTTATTATCCGTAACGATTGCCGCATAAAAGTCATTCTTTACGTTCTTGATAAAATTTAATGATTCCTCGACCGTCCATCCTTCTTGAAGATTAATAAAATCGCGTTCAATTACCCTACCTACCGTATTTTCGGGATATGTACAACCTACGGTAATTTGGTGTTTTTTTTCTTTAGTGAGATTACTTAGGATAAGGTCTTTTATATCATCGTCTAGATCGATTACTACTTCAATAGCATCTTCTATAACTAGCTTATTGATTAATTCTGCAGATTTTTTTATGCCTAAAGTTTCTATTATTAAAGGTTTACTATAAGCATTTAATGATACTAACGTTTCAGGCTTAATTTCATCCTGTAATAAAGGAATAATTATTTTATATGTTTTATTGTTAAGATTGTCTAAGAAATCTGCTAAATCGGCATAATGAAGCTTGGCCAGCCTGCTTGCAGCAGCATCATAATTGTGATCTTCGATCAGATCGTTAATTTGATCAAAAATTTCAGCAAATTGATCGTGATGATCTGGTAAGATGCTTTTAAATATATTGAAATTATGCATAGCCTATTGACCTAATAGTTTATTATAGACTGATTATAATTATTTAAAGCTGGGTAGCTAGGCTTGGCACAGAATTGTGTATAATTTGCTAATCAATATAAATCACAGAGTACAAATAAGCAATAGTTTTTATTTCAACTCCTTTTCATTTATCAGGAGTATACAATTAACACAAACACTTGCTAACAAGACGAACTTAGGCGTAAATATAAAATCTGAAGTGTCGAAACAGACAAAAATTTGACTTTATGAAAAACCGGCAAATGGTGCGGTCGAGAAGACTTGAACTTCCACTCTTTTTACAGAACAGCACCCTCAATGCTGTGCGTCTACCAATTTCACCACGACCGCTTAAGTTTTACTCTATAGCAGATTATGAGTAAAATATCAATAGAGTTCTTTTGATGTCATTTCCGCCTTTCTATGTCATTCCCGCTTCCACGGGAATGACATAAACTAGCCATGCGACAACACCTTTAGTCGTTCGCAATGACGGCAAAGTTATTCAAGATAAATCAACAACAAAACTAGGTGTAATCGATTGCTTAACAGCAGCTTTCATTAAACTATCTAGTTTTTCATCAATATTATCAAAATCAATATGATATTCTCTAGAATTTCCGGTTAACACTAGGGCAGAGTCTATACCAAGGCGATTTGCTGCAAGTATATCGGTGTAAACAGTGTCCCCAATCATTAACATGCGATTCTTAGGGGTATTATGACATTCTTTTAAAATTTTGCTATATATTTCTTCATATGGCTTACCGCTATAAATTACTTTTCCGCCAAGCTGCTTTATTTTTTCGGCATAATAGCCGCTACAATATCTATAAACACCGTGCTGATTTATTCCAAGGTCAGGATTAGCACAAATATTGACCATTTTACGTTGTACAACAATTTTAAATAATTCATTGAATTCGTTTAAATCTAAATTTTCGTTTTCATCTCTGTAAATAGTCATTAAGAAAATATTAGCTTTGTTAATATCATCAGTGATAGGACATTGAATTCTGTTTATTATATCATTTTCTAAATGTCCTAAATGATATATTGCTGGTTTTTCTATACCGAACCGCTCTTTACTTTCTAGTATCATTTCTACTGCTATTTCGCCTGAGCTAATGATCATTTCCGGTTCTGCATTTAATCCCCACGATTTAATTGTTTGATGCAGTGAAAAAATATTGCGTGGAGCATTAGTGACAAAATATACTTTTTTTTGTTCAATAATCTTATTGATATTTTGTACGACGCCCGGATAGGTACGCTCCCCTTCAATTATTACCCCCCAAAGATCGAATAAAAACACGTCATAATCATTAATTACGTCGAAAATATTTTTTAACTTTAATATATTCATTGTTATCTCGCTAATTTGGTATTGACTAGAATCAATTGATATCGTCATTGCGAGCAGCCTTAGGCTGCGTGGCAATCCCGTCAAATATCCTGAGATTGCGGACGTACAATTACTTCGTAATTTTCTTGCAATGACGTAAACTTTTTAAATTATCAATCTTTATTTTGTTATCTTGCTAATTTTAAATCAAGAAACTTTACTATTTTAATAAGTTACGTTATAGTCATTTTTATTGTTTCTAGCAACAAGTAATAGAGCCAAATATATCATATGTTGGAAATTGAAGAAAAATTTAACGAATCATCATACGGTGCTGATTCCATAAAGGTTTTAAAAGGTCTTGAAGCCGTGAGAAAAAGACCGGGAATGTATATCGGGGATGTTGGAGACGGGTCGGGTCTACATCATATGATTTATGAAGTAGTCGACAACGCTATCGACGAGTCGCTTGCTGGTTATTGCGATCTAGTACGAGTAACATTAAATAAAAACGGTTCAGTAACCGTATCCGATAACGGGAGAGGTATACCCGTTGAAATTCATGAAGAAGAAGGAATATCGGCAGCTGAAGTTATTATGACGCAACTTCACGCCGGCGGTAAGTTTGACCAGAACGCTTATAAGGTTGCAGGCGGTCTACACGGTGTTGGTGTATCGGTTGTAAATGCTCTTTCTGAATGGCTTGAGCTGCGTATTTGGCGTAATAATAAGGAATATTTGATTAGATTTAATAACGGTATAACGGAAGCTCCGCTTGCGGTTGTCAAAGAAAATATTGATAAAAAAGGTACGGAAGTTACTTTTTTTCCGTCTGTAGAAACGTTTACTAATATAGAATTTGATTTCGGCACTATAGAGCATCGTCTTCGTGAGCTTGCTTTTTTAAATTCAGGCGTAAAGATTTTACTCGTCGATAATCGCTTTGAAGAAGTTAAAGAAGTAGAGTTTTATTATACGGGCGGTATAGAAGCTTATGTAAAATATATAGACAGAGCGAAGCACGCTATCCATCCATGTATAGTAGTTAATACGGAGAATGCTGAGTCCGGTATAAGCCTTGAGCTTGCGATGCATTGGAACGATTCTTATCATGAAAATATTTTATGCTTTACTAATAATATTAGGCAGCGTGATGGCGGGACTCATCTTAGTGCTTTCAAATCAGCGATAACACGTGTTATTACCTCGTATCTTGATACTACGGGTCTTAATAAAAAAGCTAAAAATGACTTTAGCGGTGAAGATACTAGGGAAGGGCTATGTTGTGTGCTTTCCGTTAAAGTGCCTGATCCTAAATTTTCTTCTCAAACAAAAGATAAGCTAGTAAGCTCCGAAGTACGACCGGTTGTTGAGAATGCCGTTTATACAAAGGTTCTTGAGTGGTTTGAAGAGCATCCAGCAGAAGCTAAGGCAATTATAGCTAAGATTATGGAAGCTGCGAATGCTCGTGAAGCTGCTAGAAAAGCAAGGGAACTCACTCGAAGAAAATCAGCTTTAGAAGTTTCGAATTTACCAGGTAAACTTGCAGATTGCCATGCAAAAGATCCTGCTATTTCAGAATTGTTTATTGTTGAGGGGGACTCTGCGGGCGGTACTGCAAAGCAGGGTAGGGATAGCAAAATTCAGGCTATATTGCCTTTGCGTGGTAAAATTTTAAACGTTGAACGTGCAAGATTTGATAAAATGCTCGGTTCGGACCAAATCGGTACGTTAATTACAGCTCTTGGAATTAGTGTTGAACAAGAATTTTCCTTAGAAAAGCTTAGATACCATAAAGTTATTATTATGACCGATGCTGATGTTGACGGTTCGCACATTAGAACTTTATTACTCACGTTTTTCTATCGTCATATGCTTGAGCTAATAAATAAAGGCTATCTATATATAGCTCAGCCACCGCTTTATAAAGTAAAGAAAGGAGCAACCGAGCTTTATTTAAAGAATGAGCAAGCGCTGCAAGATTATTTGATCAAATCAACTATTAATGATGCAACCGTAATTCTAGACGATAAAGAGCAGTTAGTGGGTGATAATTTAGAAGAGCTAATTAATAAAGTAGTTAAGTTTAACGGCTTGCTTGACCATGCTAGCAAAAAATTTAATCGTTCAATTACCGAAATTCTTGCGATTAATGACTTACTTAATAACAAAATATTTGAGCCTGAAAGTGATTTAAGACTTAAAAAAGCTTTAGATGTTTTAAATAGCTTAGAAGATTCGCCTGATAAGACGCATTGGGAAGTTTTAAAACATGAAAATAAAATAGATTTCTTCTGCTTTAGTAGGGGGTTAAAAGAAAGTAAAATATTATTGAAAGAGCAGTTAGAATCATTTGAGTTTGTACAAATATCAAAGCTTGCTTTAACGATTTTTGATATATTTAGTAAGCAATTAAAGCTTATAGTGAAAAGTCAGGAATTCGATATTTTAACACCGAGTCAGTTGTTAAATACCATTATAGAATGCGGAAAAAGAGGTATAAATATTCAGCGTTTTAAGGGTCTTGGTGAGATGAATTCCGACCAGCTATGGGAAACTACTCTTGACCCTACAAAAAGAACTTTGCTTCAGGTAAGAGTTGCAGAAATTGATGAAGCAGAAGGCATTTTCTCTACTTTAATGGGTGACGTTGTTGAACCTCGCAGGTTATTTATCCAAGCAAATGCGTTGAATGTCGTGAATTTGGATGTGTAGTATAATCGGTGTCATACCGTGGCTTGACCACGGTATGACAATTTAATCAGTTTCTCCTCGCAATGACGTTACAATTTTATCAAAATAATTTATGCATAAATTAATTATTCACGGTGGTACACCTCTTAAAGGTAGTATTAATATTAGCGGTGCTAAAAATGCCGTGCTACCTATTATGGCAGTGTCTATTCTTACCGATAAACTGCATATTACTAATGTTCCAAAGTTAACGGATGTTAGTACTATGAAAGATTTGCTCCGAAGTCACAGGGCAGATATTGAAATAATAGAACATCAAGATGAATTGGAGCTTATAATTGATACCAAAAATATAAATAACTTTACTGCAGATTATGAAATAGTCCGTAAAATGAGAGCATCGATTTGGGTGCTTGGTCCTTTGCTTACCAAATACGGTAAAGCAAAAGTATCGCTTCCGGGTGGTTGTGCTATTGGAGCAAGGCAAGTAGATTTGCATATTGCTGTATTAAAAGCTATGGGAGCTGCGATTGAAATAGAAGACGGTTATATTAACGCTTCAAGTAAAGGACGCTTAAAAGGTACTCATTTTGTTTTTGATAAAGTTTCCGTAGGTGCTACGATTAATGCAATACTTGCAGCTGTTTTAGCAGAGGGGGAAACTGTGCTTTTTAATTGCGGTCGAGAGCCGGAAATAGTTGATGTATGTAATTGTCTTATCAAAATGGGAGCCGATATTGCAGGTATCGGCACTAGCGAAATAACAATTAAAGGCAAGGATTCTTTAAATAAAGCGAGCTATAAAGTACTGTCTGATCGTATTGAAGCCGGTACTTATATGTTTGCGGCAGCTATTACTAAAGGTGATGTAAAAATTTGTGGGATTGATTACCATATTGTAGAAAATATAGCTTTAAAACTTATCGAAACGGGTATAAAAGTCGTGCCGATCAATAACGGAGTTCAAGTAACTTATGAAGGGAAGTTAAATTCAGTTGATTTAGAAACTAATCCCTATCCTGGCTTTGCTACTGATTTGCAAGCACAATTTATGAGCCTTATGACGCTTAGTAGCGGTGTTTCAATGATCACCGAGAATATTTTTGAAAATCGTTTCATGCATGTCCCTGAATTATGTAGAATGGGAGCAGATATAGTAGTACGAGGTAATAAGGCGGTTGTTCGAGGTGTAGAAATGTTAAAAGGCGCAGAAGTTATGGCAAGTGATCTTAGAGCTTCGGTATCGCTAATACTCGCCGGTCTTAGTACTAATAGTAAAACCGTATTACACCGAATATATCATTTAGATCGTGGCTTCCAAGATTTAGAAAAAAAATTAAGTAATTGCGGTGCAGATATAAAAAGGGTATAATATATTCGATCAACTTCAAAAATGGGCTAAGTCGTTCTACAAGAGCTACGGTACTCACGTATTAAGTATACGCTGTGTTCCTCGCCTTTTGAACTCCTTGCTCTTTTTGAAGTTGATCTGCGTATATTCGTTTCCTATTTATTTGTAGTATACTATTTTTAACGGAGAAAAATTATGGCAAGAATTACAGCAGAAGATTGTAATAAAATTATACCAGATAGGTTTCGGCTTGTTGTCCTAGCAACAAGATATGCTAAATTATTAAATTATAAAGTAGAAACTAATCAAATCAAAAAAGAAAAGCGTGATAAGCCTCCTGTTATCTCATTACGTAGAATTGCTGCCGGAAAAGTATCGGTAGCTCAGTTAGAACAAGATTTAATAAATAGTCTGCGTACAAGAACTATTATAGAGCCGCTTGTTAATCAAGATGAATCAGAAGCTGTAGGAGAAAAATTTGAGTATTTATCTGAAGTTTATATCGGGGAAGATTATTCTGATTTAGATGATCAAATCTTTATTGATGAGAATGGCGAAGATTATGAAACCGATAAGTAAATGCTTATCGGTGTTGGTACTGATATAGTACAAATTCCTAGAATCGAAAAAATATTACATTTATATCCAGAACTTTTTGCTAAAAAAATTCTAACTTCAAAGGAATTAAAACAGTTTGCTTTGTTGGGGAAAATAAACCATGCTGCTTTTTTAGCCAAGCGTTTTGCTGCTAAAGAGGCTGTTAGTAAAGCCTTTGGAGTCGGTATAGGTCAAGGTATAAATTTTAAAGATATTACTATACTAAATAATGATTTAGGTAAGCCTATAGTAGAAGTTAGCTCAAACTATACAAACAAACTCTCTCCTTTTAATATTCACCTTTCTCTTGCTGATGATTATCCTGTATGTGTAGCATTTGCTGTGATTGAGAGTAGTTATAATGTTATTCTTGGTTAGAGGCCGTGTTTACTGTGTGAACCCTATGTCATTTCTGCGGAGGCATTGTTGCGTGGATACCCAAACCGTCATTGCGAGCAGCCGTAGGCTGCGTGGCAATCTCATGCAGTAATAACAAACTCCTGAGATTGCTTCTTCAAAACTTACAGTTTTTCCTCGTAATGATGACTTGGTATACGGGGAATGCCCGCTCTCGCAATGACAAAATATAAATTACGATCCGGCTTTGTTGTCTGCTTTAGGTAACATGATTTTTAAATCAGCTTTAGCTTCTAAATCAGCAATATATTTCTTTAGTATTTCTGCAGCTAATATATTATCAATAGTTACTTTTGCTTCTTCTTTTGTTGGAATAGGCACAGGTTTTTTCTCAAGCACTTTGATAATATGCCAACCGAAATCGGTTTTTACAGGAGTTGAAACTTCATTTACTTTTAAAGCAAAAGCTTTCTTTTCAAATTCCGGTACTAACTGCCCAGGTTGATTTAGTAGAATGTAACCGATAACGCCGCCGTTTGAAGCTGAAGCTTTATCAAGAGATAACTCTTCTGCAATCTTAGTAAAGTTTCCGCCTTTGCTTAATTTGGTTTTTACATCATTAGCTTCTTTTTGAGATTTAACTAAAATATGAGCAACTTTTATTTGTTCTTTACCTTTAAGATTACCGACATATTTATTATATTCATCATCAAACATCTTATCTGTAATGTTAGATTTTATGTAGTTTGCTAGTAATTCTTGTTGAGCTAATTGATTTTTTGTATTTTCAAGTTTTTCCTGGAATTCTTTAGAAGAAGTAATATTTGACTTAGCAACTTCTTCTTTTAACAAAAGATTATTAACATAAATTTTTATTAATTTTTCCTGATCTTGTGGTGGAAAATCATCAAAATTTTTGATTGTTTCACCTGATTGAAGATTAAGCTGAGGCTTAAATTCTTTCATAATTTGCGATTCTTTTACTTCACCGCCTTTATAGGTAGCAACTACCTTGTCTTTATCAGCAAAAGCAATACCAGAAAGCATGCTAACTGATAAAAATATAACAGATAATTTTTTCATTTATGACTCATAATTGTGTTAAATATAAGCTTAAATTTTATAAAAATAATATATAACCGTCAACAGCTATTTGAGAATATTTTATTTATTAATAATAATTTACAAATATTTGTAGTAAAAAATTATTCATTTAAATAAAATTATAACCATTTGATAATTTTATAAAATATACCTATATTTAAGTACTAAAATACTAAAAATATCATAAGGACTTTAATGCTTTCTATTTTAAAAAAACTTTTCGGTACTGCAAATGATCGTACTGTAAAAAAACTATTTTCTGAAATTACAAAAATTAACTCGCTTGAACCTGCTATACAAAAATTATCAGATCAGGAGTTGAAGAATAAAACTGTGGAGTTTAAAGAAAAGCTTAAAAACGGAGCTACTTTAGACGATATAGTATATGAAGCGTTTGCGGTAGTTAGGGAAGCAGCTAAAAGAGTTTGCGGTATGCGTCATTTTGACGTTCAGCTTATAGGCGGCCTGATATTACATCGAGGCATGATTACCGAAATGCGTACCGGTGAGGGTAAGACCTTAGTTGCAACGCTTCCTGCTTACTTAAATGCTTTAACTGGAAAAGGTGTACATGTTGTAACCGTAAATGATTATCTAGCACGCCGTGATTCTGCTTCCATGGGTAAAATTTACAATTTTTTAGGTTTATCGGTTGGATGTATTGTTGGCGGTATGCCTGATGAGGTAAAACGAGCCGCCTATAACGCCGATATTACTCATGCAACAAATAATGAACTCGGTTTCGATTATTTAAGGGATAATATGAAGTATAGCTTGCAGGAGCGGGTACTTCGTCCTTTTAATTTTGCTATCATCGATGAGGTTGATTCGATTTTGATAGATGAAGCAAGAACTCCGCTCGTTATCTCGGGTCCGGTTAATGATAATGCAGAATTATACGGTAAAATTGATAAAATAGTACGTCTGCTTAATGCAAGTGATTTTGAAAAAGACGAAAAATTAAAAACTATCAATTTAACGGAAACCGGCATTACACATATAGAATTGCTTTTAAGTAAAGAAAATATTATAAAACCGGATACCAGTTTATATGATTTTGAGAATTTAACTTTAGTACATTATGTTAATCAAGCCTTAAGAGCTCATAATATGTTTACTGTTAATGTAGATTATTTGGTGCGTGAAGGTAAAGTAATGATTATTGATGAGTTTACCGGTCGTGTAATGGAAGGGCGTAGATATTCGGAAGGGTTACATCAAGCATTAGAAGCAAAAGAAAATGTGAAAATTCAAAATGAGAACCAAACTTTAGCATCTATTACTTTCCAAAATTATTTTCGTAATTATCCTAAATTATCGGGTATGACCGGTACGGCTATGACCGAAGCACCGGAACTAAAAGATATATATAATCTCGATGTGGTCGCAGTCCCAACCCATAATAAAGCTACAAGGCTTGACCTTGATGACGAAATTTACGGCAGTAAAAAAGAAAAATATGATGCTATCTTAAAGCTAATTAAGGATTGTTACGATCGTGGACAGCCTATACTTGTCGGTACGATAAGCATAGAAAAGTCAGAAGAACTTTCAAGCGTTTTAAATAAAGAAAAAATCCCTCATAAAGTATTAAACGCCAAATTTCATGAGCAGGAAGCTTTTATTATTGCTCAAGCAGGTAGGTTTAAGGCAGTAACAATTGCAACTAATATGGCAGGGCGCGGTACTGATATTATGCTTGGCGGTAATCCTGAAATGTTAATAGAACAGCTGGATAAAGAACATAATTATGAAGCTAAAATAGCTGAAATAAAAGCTCAAATTGCCGAAGAAAAGAAGCAGGTTATTGAAGCAGGCGGCTTATTTGTGATAGGTACGGAAAGGCATGAAAGCCGTAGGATAGATAATCAGCTAAGAGGAAGATCAGGTAGACAAGGTGATCCTGGTAAAACTAAGTTTTTCCTATCGCTTGATGACGATTTAATGCGTATTTTTGCATCAGATCGTATATCAGGAGTCCTTAGAACACTTGGATTGAAAGACGGAGAGGCTATCCACCATCCAATGATTAGTCGTTCACTTGAGAAAGCGCAGCAAAAAGTGGAAGGACATAACTACGAAATGCGTAAAAATTTATTACGTTTTGATGATGTAATGAATGACCAACGTAAGATAATATACGAGCAACGTACTGAAATTATTAAATCTAAAGATAGTCACGGTTTCTTAAATAGTACTACTGAGGAACTCGCCAAAAAGATAGTATTAACTTTCATGCCGGTAGGCTCTTATAGAGAAGATTGGGATATAGAGAATTTAAGCGTAGAATTACATCGTGTTTTTTCTATAAAATTTGATCATAATGTAGTAAGTAAAAATGATGTAACGGAAGAAGAAATCACGAAGACCGTTATACAAATGGCTTATGATATATATAAGTCAAAAGAAGAAGCCTATAGTAGCGAGTTAATGCATAATGCCGTGAAATATATTTTATTAACTACCCTTGATCAAGTTTGGAAAGATCATTTATATAGCTTAGATCATTTAAGACAAGGCATATCTCTTCGAGCTTATGGCCAAAAAGACCCTCTTAGTGAGTATAAAAGAGAAGCATTTAACTTATTCGAGCAGATGCTTAATAATTTAAAAGAATTATTTATTCAAACCGTATACCATTTCCATATTGACTTAAAACATGTTCAAAAAGAAGATGTTTCACTTGAGTATAAAAAACTTCAGAAAAATATGCGTGAGAGTCGGGAAGATCCGGCATTTAGTAAATATAACGCAGGAAGTAGCCTTGAGACTGACCTTAAACCATTCGTATCACGCATTGACCCAAAAGATAGAAACCCTGACGATCCTACTAGTTGGGGTAGGGTATCTCGTAATGAGCTATGCCCGTGCGGTTCAGGCAAGAAATATAAATATTGTCATGGTGCAAATGGATAGATGAAAACCTATAATACCCTATGATTTTTACTCTATGTCATTAATTCTTAAGACAATACAAACTTTTTAAAAATTGTAGGGTATTATAATGCAAACCACTTTACCTCAGCGTTCTCTAAAAATCCAAGCTAGGCTTAATTTTATAGTGTAGCAAATTCTAGATATTGCACAAGATAAAATCGCTATGATTATCTTGTATTGCTCTTTTGCAAGAGGTGATTGGGTGCGTGATCTACCTAACGGTTACCATAGCGATACCTATATTTTGATAATTCTGAAGAAAGGTAAATATAAAGGATATACTGCTTTAAGATTACAAGATACAATATATACCAAATTAAAAAAGACAGGAGTAATAAAGCCGCAAATTATCCCATATGACTCACGAATATCAATAATTCTTGAATCAATAGATGAAGTAAACAGGCAGTTAGAAAAAGGACGTTATTTTTATACGGATATAAACAAAGAAGGCATTCTTTTATATGATAGCAAGGAATTTACACTTAGCGAAGCTAAAGATTTCCCTTGGAGCGAGATGAAAGAAATTGCTAAAGATTACTATGAAGAATGGTTTAGAAGTGGATGCGGGTTTTTGATTGATTGCCAATATCCATTTGAAAGAGGCGAATTAAACAAAAGTGCTTTTTATCTTCATCAAGCTACGGAGAGTTTTTACAGTAGCATCTTGTTAGTTTTTTCCAATTACAAACCTAAATTGTATGATATAGAAGAATTAGGGAGTATGGCAGAAAATTATAATAGTGAGCTATTGCAAGTATTTCCTACAGTAACCTCTGAGCAAAAAGAATGTTTTGAGTGACTTCAACTTTATATGAAGCAGTAAGCACTTTAATGTAGCAAAACTATTACTTAAGAACGGAGCTGAGGTGGATCAAAGAAAATCTGGAGGAATATCTTTGAATGCGGTTGCTAAAAACGTTCGATGTACTTCTAAAGATATGAAGGATGATGAAATATATAAGCTGTTAGTATCATATGGTGCTGATATCAACACAACAGTAGAATTTAAAGGAGTAGGGTTTAGTATATATGATGGAAAAACGATATCAGAAATAGTAGAATTTAAAATAGCATTCGTCGGTGAAAGTGAAGTAATAACGGTAATGATGTTTTGAGAGATCTTAACATATTTATAGGCATTGCCTAGAAATCGTTGATACCGTCATTGTAAGCGGCTGTAGGCTCCTGTTGCATGGATACCAAATCGTCATTGCGAGCGACTGTAAGGAGCGTGGCAATCCAGAAAAATAATAAAAATGCTACGCATTTTACTAGATTGCTTCGTCAATTACTTTGTAATTTTCCTCGTAATGACGTCAACTTTTCAAATTATCAACTTTTTCTAGGCAATGTCTATTTATCGACACGGTAGTTATTGACAAGCTTAGGAAAAAGTTTTATATTCTTCACAAGTTTAAGAAAAAGTTAATAGTATATGTCTAAAGCAAAAACAGCTTCCAAAAATAACCCGACTTCTAGGGAACAGGCTAAAGAATATTTTCATAACGGTCAGAAAATCAAACCGGTCAAGCTTATTGCTGCTCAAAAGTCTTTTCTAGCTGCCGAATATGAATCTTCCGGAGATTTAGTCGTAGGGAGCAATGGTCAGCCATTACCTTGGGGATTAGTTAAAAGCTTATCTTAATATTTTCATTTCCCAAAACCTCGCCAATAAATAATCGGGGGCATAGCTCAGGGGTAGAGCATCTGCTTTGCACGCAGAGGGTCAAGGGTTCGATTCCCTTTGCCTCCACCACTTCCGATAAGGGTTTTAAGGCTTTTTGAAATTTAGTAAAAACTTTGAATGTTCCTTTTGTTTTAATTTTTGCTCCATGTCTTGCTAAAAAAATATTCTGTACCTACTATTATTGGTTATGGGAAGTATTTACAACAGCAGAATCTAGGCAAAAACAATAATCTACATACTCAAAAACTGAGGTTACTATTTACTTGAGAAAGAAATATACGAAGCTTTGTAGCACTCAGTAATTATAGCAGTGAAGAGAATAATAAATTATTAAATACAACTTATTGACTTATTAATATTATTTTCTTATAAATTAACAAAAAAATAAGGACATAATATGAGTGGTACAACAAAAAATATCAATGCAAAGGGAGCATGGGTCTTGATAGTTGGCTTGGCGTTACTGTAGGTGATAATATTATTCACTCTTTTAGTTTAGATACTAATAATATTTTTTAGGTATCACCGATACTATGAATTACTATAATGTCTTAGGTAGTATAGACATAAATAATGCACGTGTTAATTTGAATATAACTAATAGAGCTTTAGAAATAAATGCTAATAACAGACCTTTTAAATTGATTGTAGACGAGGATTTTTCTATAAAAATTGCAGAGTTTAACACCTATGATTCTCTTGTAATAGAGATATATCAAGGCATTGCTCTTAGAATACTAGACGAAGAATGTCCTTCTATGCCTATAACTTTGGGGCAAAATGCTAAAGTTAATTTTATCTATGAAAATGAGCAATATACTTTTACAAATCATTATCAAGATAAAATGAGTTTCCAAGATATAAATACGTTAGCAAAAATAGCTAATCTACCTCATAAAGAATTTGTTAAAATTTTATCTAATAATTATATGCTAGAAGAAATAAAGGAGATTGCAGATAAATATAAAGCAATAGATAAAGAGGCATTAAATTTATTTATAGGACAAAATTATAAGCTTTTTTATAGCTCTGATCAAACTGAAAATCCTTTTAAAGATCATACTCCATTTTTAAATTAGTAGACAAGTCTTTAGAAGAAAGTCCAATCCTTAATCTACTGCCTGTTGACCTTAAAATATCATATAGCTTCTTATTTAGAGGACAAAGTCGATATAATAGGCAATGACAGCTAAATCCTCTATCTACTACAATGCAAGCTGGCATACAATACATATTGGCATGCAAGAAGATTTAAGCTACACGGCAAAGCTTGCCAATCACTTAATACATAAAAATGGTACGCAATGGCTTGATGTTTTAGATCAGGCATTAAATTTATACCAGCTAGGCACTCAGACTATGCAGATAGCAGGCGATATAAGAAAGCTAGTAGCAAGCACATCGCTGGTAGACTTAAAGAAAAATTTACAAAATCTTGCCTCTGTAAGATTTGGTATGTAGGTATCAAGGGTAGTAAGTACTACAAATAATTTAGTAGTTGAGAGTTTGCAGGACATAATACAAGCACGGATGTCCGGTATGCAGATGAGCGTTGGCTTTAATAATGCCGGAACATATAAGGAGCTAGGAAGTAAAGCTGAAGTAGCTAGCCGAGATGTAGTTCGGACAACAGAATTATCAAAAAAATTTACTTTACTCTATTAGTTGTACGATAAATAAATTTAGTAACTAGAAGAGTAACAAAATATATTAGATTTTGAATCTCAAATTGAACAAAAAGACGCCACATTAGAATTATATATATAAAACAATTCTTTTAATATATTGGATACTTTAAATAAGATAAATTCGATTCCACATACGTCACTTAATAATATATCATCTTCTGAAGAAAATCCATTAATTAAGGAGTTAACCGCCATTAATGGACAAAAAATCCACCTTATTTATTCTCCGATAATTAAAAAAGTTTCAGCGTATATTAAGTGAAGATAATAAAATTATTAAAATAAAGAATGTGATGGAGAGTATAAACTTTACGTAGATCACCAAGGCTTAGGAGAAGTGCTTCCAACTCATGCTACAGGTTCTACTGGTACTAATGGAACAGTGGCTACTCCAGTGCCACAATATGAATCTGCATCTATTACTCCTAGAACAATGAATGCAGTAATTAATACTCCTATAACAGCAACCTTAGGAGGAACAGAGCCTATTATTATTAAAGAATATCAAGAACATATTCTGCAGAATGGATATTCAAATCTATATGTTATACGTTTTGCAGTAAAATTTGATCCTTCAGATCCTGTAAGTTTGAACAGTCATATATTACCTGACTCAATCTCAGGATTAACCCAAATTGAACAAGATATATTTTACTTATGCCTTGCATGAATTAATGCTTACAAGCCCTGCAAGTTTTATTATTGGGGTTGGACCAGGTAATTTTCTAAATAACGTAGTATTAGTAGATTTTTTTAAAAGAGACCTAGGTACTCAGCAAATACAAATAAATAATATTACTGGTTTTCCTGCTGGCATTCATACTGTGGAACAAGAAAATAATATAGTCACTTTAATTGATCCAAATAATTTCATTTTTAGTAATCCATTAGAAAACTTTGTTAAATTTCTTGGGCCATCTCTATTTCCTAACCTAGTCCCACCTTTCACCATAGAAATAGAACAAAATATTCACGGTAATAAGCAAAAATTTATAAATCTGATCCAACAATACCTGTTGGAAGAGGAACAAATGATTCAAGAGATTGCACAGATGTTGCAGTTAAAATTGCATTTAAATTAAACGAAGAACAACAAAAAGGTATTAATAATATAGCAACCCTATTGGATCGTATAAAATCTTTATCAAATCAAAAAGCAGTTAATATTTTAATACCATATGATGAGATAAATATGAATGCATTACAAGACTTATTTGCCGCTCGTAGAGAGGAAATAATTAATTTATTAACAAAATATAAAGGTAATACTAATCTTGCACAAAAGGGAGGTATTACGACTTTAGCAAAATTACAGAAGTTTGATAGATTGCTAACTGAAGTAGAAACATTTTGTAATCAACCGGCAATTCAACCACTGTTACAAGATCTAAATAAACTTCAAGTAGTTGTAACAAAAAGATAAATAAGGTAGTATATTTTAAAAAGAGAAATTAAGAAAAATCTATGACACCTAGCCGTACAAGATAATAGTATAGAAAAAGTTAAGCCAGTGCTGAGGACTGCTTCAGAATTTACCTATATATGTGATGAAGATGGGCAGACTCCTTTACATATGGCTATTGATATAGGAAACATTGAAATAGTTGGGTTACTTCTTGAGAATATGAATAATGACGCTATTATTAAACCAACTAAAGATAGTAATAAATATACTGTCTTGCATTTGGCAGTACAAAATAGTAATTTAATAATAGTTCAAAAATTGTTTAGCTTTTTAAGTGACACAGAAAAATTGTTGCGACTTGTAAACTCTGTTGATGAAAGTGGTCAAACTGCAATTACATTTAGCGATTAGCAAAGGTAATACAAATATAACAAAATTACTTCTTGAAGCAATGGATTTTGAAAATATTATCAAATCAACTAAAGATAGCAACAGTTACATTATTTTACATTTAGAAGTGTATAGTGGTAATAAAAATATAGTTACAAAACTATTAAGCGTTTTTAGCACTGATTTAAATAAATGATCACAACTTTTCAATGCAGTTGATAAGCATTGTCAAACTGTATTACATTGGGCTGTTAGCAATGGTGATACTGACATAAC
Organism: Rickettsia argasii T170-B; assembly: GCF_000965185.1. NCBI lineage: Bacteria > Pseudomonadati > Pseudomonadota > Alphaproteobacteria > Rickettsiales > Rickettsiaceae > Rickettsia > Rickettsia argasii. The sequence goes on along the minus strand of NZ_LAOQ01000009.1, from coordinate 972 downwards.
AGCATTACTTCTTGAAAAAATGAATTTTAAAGACATCACCTCAATAACTAGGAATTTATCTTTACCAGTGAATAATAAAATAAATGCATTAATTACTACTAGATTACAAAAATTAGAGAATAAAGAAGTTAGTTATCAAGAATATCCTGCTCCTTCAAAGTCTATAACAGAAGAAAGCTTTATATTAAGTGATGAAAAAATTGATTATTCAAAGGATTTATTTGGATAAAGAAGCTTAAATACAGTCTAAATTAAGGGTAATCTAAATAGTACTTTTACTTTGCTATTGGTTAAAGAAAAATATAAAAATTATTAGCTTATATTAATTCTTCAGACAAATTTCACATAAACAGAGGATTAGAAACCAAATAATCAGTTTCTATCCTCTGCTAAGAATTTTAAATTATTCTATTTCGTTAATTATATTATCAATAAATGGTAAAGTTATAGGTAAAAAACAAACAAAAACGGTGCTTTTTTTTCAGTACTTATAACATCAAGCTCACCGCCCATTTCGTTTATTAACTGTTTTACTATAGCTATGTTTAAATTGAAACGGAATTTTTGTTATAGCAATATATAAGTTGCTCTTCCTCTTTAGATAGAATCGGTGTGCTCGACTTTATTATGAATGCTAAAACAACTTCTTTAGGCTTATCGTATTTTACTGTTTGGTGAGCTTTATCAAATGAATTAACAGTTACTGTAATAGCACCTTAGCATTATATTCGATTGCATTAGTGATTAAATATTTTAATATATTGCTAATCTTATAATAATTCCCAACTATAGTATAAGGCATCTCCTTAGGTATATAGCTGAGTCTTAAATTCTTTTTCTTTGCTTCCTGTTTCATTAAATCTATTATAGCATAGTTCTTTAGAAGTAATCTTTTTGTGTAATAAAGGATTAGTATGTGACAAAATATTAGTGAAAGTAATTAATTTATTACTATGTTTTATTAGTGCTTCT
>NZ_LAOQ01000008.1:0-29709 GCF_000965185.1 Rickettsia argasii T170-B | reverse complement strand
AAAAATGAACTTAAATCAAAAAATAATAAAGCCAAAAATAGGGTTACTAGAACTAGCTAAGAGTCTTGGTAGCATATCATCAGCATGTAAAGCGATGGGCTATAGTAGAGATAGTTATTACAGATTTAAAGAACTGTATGAAACTGGTGGCGAAGAGGCATTGTATGAAATTAGTCGAAGAAAGCCAATAATAGCGAATAGAGTTGATCCAGCGATAGAGAAAGCAGTAATGGATATGGCAATAGAATATCCAGCATATGGACAGCTAAGAGTATCAAATGAGCTTAAGAAGAGCGGTATACTTGTATCGCCTGGAGGAGTGAGATCAATTTGGTTACGTAATGATTTAAACAATATCAGTAAAAGGCTTAAAGCATTAGAAGCAAAGATGGCTCAGGATGGTATTGTTCTTACTGAATCTCAATTACAAGTGCTAGGAAAAAGAAGCTCATGGAGAAATTGAGACGCAGCATCCAGGTTATTTAGGATGTCAGGATACGTATTATGTAGGTAATTTCAAAGGTATAGGTAAGGTTTATTCTCAGGTATTTATTGATAGCTATACTAGGGTAGCGGATGCTAAACTATATACTGATAAAACAGCTTTAACTGCTGCTGATATGCTTAATGACCGCGTGTTACCATGGTACGAGACTCAAGGGATACCAATACTTCGTATTCTTACAGATCGTGGGTCAGAATATAAGGGAAATATAGAACATCATGCTTTTGAATTATTTCTAAGTATTGAAGGTATAGAGCATACTACTACTAAAGCATATTCTCCTCAAACAAATGGTATGTGTGAGCGTTTTAATAAAACCATGAAACAAGAATTCTTTGATACAGCTATGCGGAAAAAGATTTATACAGATCTTGATGATTTACAATTATATATTGATATTTGGTTAGAGCATTTCAATAATGAGCGACCACATTCAGGAAAATATTGTTATGGAAAAACTCCTATGCAAACTTTTAAGGATAGTAAAAAATTAGCTGTTGAAAAGAATAATGAAATCTTGTATCCTGAATACGTCTCTGACAGTCAAAATTTAACTGACAATCAGGTGCAAAATTTATAGTGTCTGTAAGATCAAATCTTGACTTCTACAAAAAAATAAGTGCAGCAGAAATGGTTAAAATATTGTATCAACAGCAGAAACAAGAATTGCTATTAATTAAGTTATTTGACCGGTTACATAATATACAAACAGTAGGAGCTAAACCTCCTGAGAAAGGAAGAAAAATAATTTTAGAGACTTTACAATTTTTCTTAACTGTTGCTACTTATCTTAAAATACCAAATGTTACAAGACAATTACACACACATTGTTTAAATATAATTGCAAATTATAAAAAATTAAATTTATATAAAATGCAGTATAATTTATCCCTCTTTACTCACGCATCACAATATGGGACTAAACAGTTAAGTTAATATTATCAGGGATATAGTAATTGTAAGGTGAGATATTAAAGATTATTGTTCATGATACAGAATTAGATTGCTACAAAAAACAAAAATATATAAGTCAAGAATTAACTAAAGGCTAATATGATTGCTAAATCTATTAGTGTTACTATAAGATAGTTCTTTTGCTAAGAGTCGTTATAGTAAAGGATAAATCAATAATATAGTAATTAGGTTTGGTATAGGTCTCAGAACTTCTTGATTTTTTAACTATTTCATAAGATTATCAATAATTTTTGAGTTGTTAATGTTTATTAAAATTCATTTAAAATTAAATTTACAATTAATAATTTTAATACTAAAATTATGGCAATAGGATGATATAATTTTTTTTAAACTTATTTCATGGTGGTTAAACATGACTAAAAGAAAATTGGATTGTGTAATAATCAAGGAGAGTATACAAATTAATACAATAAATAAGAAAAAAGAATTAGAGGGTAATGCCGAAAAAGGTATAATTTACCAGGCTTCTAGTGTATCAAGTATAATCTATTCTGATAAAAATATTAAATCATTATTAAAAAGTTATTTACCAAATGCAAATATAGAAGATATTTACTTATTTAAAGTAATAGGGGATCATGTATATTATAATTTTATAAACAATTTAAAAGCCAAATTAATACATGAAACTAAAGATAAAATAGTATCAGATGATAAATTTTATGTCATAATTGAACAATCTATTAATAGTGACCTACAAGTATCTTCTGCAATTATATTAAAGTTGTATAATAAAAATAATAAAAACCAAATTAAAATATTACCTGTTTTAGGTTCTACTTCAGGTTCGTTACTGGGTGAATTTCTAAAAACACTAGAATTAAGTAAAGTATTAATAAAAGTTGATTCTATACCTGATTGGTTTCGTGAAAATCAGTCTATTAATGTATATTTAGAGAATCTCATAGAGGTAATAAAACTTAGTATAGAGCATAAATCACCGAGTAAAATACCAAATGATAAAATTATAGAAATCATGAATACTCCTTATGCAGAATATGAGAAGATACATCAAGGATTACTGAATAGATTAGAATTAACTGATGATGAAGGAATAGATCAATTAAGCCTAGTTGATAAGAATCAAGATGAATTTGTTGCAAGCTCCAGCATAAAAAAAACAGTATCCTGGGATCCGACAGTAGAAGATAATGAAGGTCATACAATAAGGAGAAAAAAACATAAATTTAAAGTCAAAACAAAAGAAAAAGATGAGGTTGAAGAATATTTTGAACAGTGCATTACATCTTGGAATTGGGATCAAAAAATATGGGAAGAGAGATATTTTAACACAAATAAATTAGATTCTGACAAATTTCAGTACTTACTTGATAAGTATTGTGATCAAATTAGAGGAGCATTTGGTAGTCATATTTCAACGAAGCATCATTATGATCGTCCTGAATGTTATCATGGGTGTGGTGAAGTAAAAGAAGAGATATTAAATAAAATTATTGAAGGATATATTTTCTTAATAAATTGTTCTCCAAATTTACTTAATCTTTTCAGGGAATACCAAGAATCTATGTTAGAGTCCTTTTCTCAATGTGATATTGATATGTTAGGATTCTATAAGGCTTATCCTGAGTTAAAACTAATAAATTTAATTGAAAAGAGAATTGATAACATAGACGTAGATGAAAAAGACCAGAATAGTATAATCATTCCTATATCTGATGATAAGACTGATACTGAAATACTGGTTGATATTACAAATTATAATCAAGAAAATTCTGAATTAAAATTAACTGGCGATATTGTAGATAGTTATGAATAGCTACTACTTAAAGTTATCTTTATTTTTAATAAGTAATATATAAAGTAATAAAATGAGTCGTGACTTTTTAGATATATCATCAACTTTAGCTCATAATCTTAAAGAATATTTCGAGAATTTGAATTCAGATCTTTATAAGATAAAGAAATGGTTTGAGGATAATATTCGTGGTGGTGATCGATTAATAGCTAATAGAAGTAAAGTAAGTGCCATATGGTTATATAAGCAATTAAAACAATATAAGTCTAATATATTAAATCAAAAATTAGTTAAAGAAGTTTTAGACAAGCAATTAAAATTAGAAGCAGCACAAATCGTAGATTATTTTACAAGTCAGCAAGATAGTGCAAAAATCATTCTATTATATTCTAAATATAAACAAGGATATAAATCATTAAAAACTGGACAAGAAGTTCATAGACAAGCTAGCCAACTACGTAAAACTATAAATAAATCTATCGCAACACATTTAAAAGTAAATTTGGATATAGACGATATTAAAAAGATTCAAGATGTTCAATTTAAACAAAAAATATTTAATAAAATACATGAACAAAGATTAGGTATAATTAAAGATTATCTAAAAGATATAGGATATAACAAAGTTACTCTTAGCATTACTATAGATGAAATAAAGAACATAATACGAGATAATGGGTTAACAGGTAGTAAGCTAGGAGAATATATAGAACAAATCTACAACCAAGAAGTAATTCATGAGGTTATTAGCGATACTGAAAGTGAAGATACAAGTTACAGAACCAGTGATAATAGCACAAATGATCGGACAGAATATAATAAACTAATTAAAAAGATTAAACACAAGGCAGAAGAGCAATTAAAGAAGCCTATTAACAAAGTATTATTAGAAATTAATAATAATGCTAGTCAAAAACATGGACTTAGAATAATAAAATTATATGGTATAAATAATCTTAATATAGATCTAGAAGTTAATGAACAAGCAATTATCAATAAAGTATCGATCAAAAGGAATGGAGGTAGTAATAAACAAGATAATCATACTGTTCCTGTATCCACATTCCTTAAATCTTTAGAGAAAAATCTTAAAAATACAAAGCTTACAGAAGTTGCTATCAAGAATTTACTACATCACTATGGAAAATACTTACAAGATGATATATCGAATCCTGAGCAAAGGAGAGAACCACAACACACTTCAGAATTTGACTGGATAAAAGATAAAATATTCGGCTTTGATAGTAAAAGTTTAGATCAGAAATTATCTATAGTTGAAAAATATATTATACCTTTTATATTTTATGAGTGGAATACCAGAGCTGAAGCTAGTTTTAGAGCAGTAAAGGAAGCTACAGCTTATGGAGCAGAAGGCAATTTAATAAAGAAAATAAATAAACAATTTAATGAATTAATAAAAAGTCTTAAGAAGGGAGAAATACAATCGATTAATAATTTAAAAGAAAAAATTAATGAGATATTACCTGAATATTGTAAATCTATAGATTTACCTCCTGAAAATCAATTAACTCCTAAAAGGTTTGGAGTTGTTATCAGTGATGCAAGAAGATTATTTAAAATATGGTTTTCATTACTGGAGAATGTGGATAAAAATCTAGGACTGCGTTTACTCTTAGATAGTAATGGGTCAAATGATTATAAATTATTTAAAGAAGATTTTTTTGATAGGCAGAAATTTGGTGAGCAGATAATTGATTCAAAGCAACAATTAACCAGAAAACAAAAACAGAGTTTAAAGAATAAGTTAAGTGAATATATAGCAAGCAATCCTGAAACAGTAGATTCAGGGTCTGATCATAGTGAATCTGATCAAAGTTCTTCATCTGGTTCTCTTTCGCCCGGAAGAGATGAAGATGTTGATGTGATACTGGAAAAAGTAGAGCAAGCACCAATTAAAGTTGAATACACATCTGATAAAATTAAACTAATACTTCAACATTATTTGCCACAAAAAAATATAGAACAAGTTTATCTAATAGATGCTCCAGATCAATATTATAATTGTGTAGAGAATTTGAAACAACAATTAATATGGGAAACTAAAGATAAAGTAATATTGAATGATAAATTTTATATTGTAATAGAAAGACCAGGTGATCAATCATATGTATCTTCTGTAATAATGTTAAAATTATTTAACAAGAATAATAAAAACCACATTAAAATGTTACCTGTGTTAGGTTCTATTTCAGGTTCGTTACTGGATGAATTTCAAAAAACACCAGAATTAAGTAAAGTATCAATAAAAGTTGATTCTATACCTGATTGGTTTCTTGAGCATAAGTCTACTACTAATGTATATTTAAACAACCTGATAGAAGTAATAAAACTAAGTATCGAATGTAATGCTCCTTGTAAGGTGCAATATGATGAGATAGAAGAGATAATGAGTGAATCTTCTATAGAATATGAAAAAACACATAAGAGTATTTTAGATCAAGTAAGTAGAGTAAGTATTGGAGAGCAAGCTGGTACGAGTGGGATATTAAAAAGGAAAGGAACAGGCAGTGATTCACCTATAAAAAAAGTAAAGTTTAATTTAGAAAATCTAGAAGAACACAGAGATAATATAGGTTTGCAAGCATCTGGCTCTGGTTGTTCTACTCGTACTTCTAGTAAGAAACGTCTTAAACGTGATCTATGTCAAGAAGAGGAAACTAAAGAGATATTTCCATATGAACCATTGGAAGAAAATGTCGTAGAATCTTCTAAAATCAGTGCAAGACTATATTCACAAATAGCATATCTTGTAGCTTTAGAGCATCCAGAACCTACTAATCCAAATATCAAGCCAGACAATGTTCTTACTTATGTGACTAATATAGGAGATATAATTAGTGAAGGAGAAATAAACCATAGTTTACGAGAACAGGAATTATTACAAACTCATTATCGGGAAGCACAAGACTTCTTTAATCAATACCCTAAAGATACGGTATTAAAATTGGTAGGAGCAGAAATTGATTCGTCAAGTCGTGCTTGGTTATTTGATAATGGTAAACATTCCTTATTAGTATCATATGATGGGCATCGTTATCATATATATAGTCAAGATTTGAACTATAGACAAAGCTTTCAAACCAAAGAAGGAGTAAGGTTTACGGATATAGAATTATATGCCGAAGCATTTTTTAAATGGCGTAGTGATAGCATAGAATATGACTTGTTTACTTTAAAACAAAATGTACCAGAGGAAATTACCAATAAGATAAAGCAAGCTAAATTCTGGAATCCTGATCAAGTTGTTTCTGATTTAGTATTACTTGACAAAGGATCTTTCTCAAAGATAGAGGAAATACCAGCAAAAGTGGTAAGAGAGTTATTCTTTTTAGATGATAAAGTACCAGAACTTACGGCATTGCATGAGAACTTTTTTGCTGAATATTCAGGAAAAATTTCTATTAGAATAGAAGAATTACATAATGTCTTATCATCTTTAGATCCACAAGCAAGTAAATCTTTAGTAGATTTAGTAAAGCAGCATAATTTCCGGGTAGATACTACATATCTTAATAATATGCCAGAAAGTACAAAAAGTTTACTATATTCTTATCATAACGAGGTTAGCAACAAGTTAAAAACATCAGAATCTATTACTATTCAAGATTTATCTGATTTATCTTGGCAAATCATTGCAGACAAAATGTTGGAACATCCTGAAATTTCATCTGAATTAAGAGAGCCATCACTACAGAGTGTGAAGGAGTTACACTCTGTAGCTGCTACGCGTGCTCATGCACTTGGGATAACTAGTCAAACATTATTTTTCTTGCCTGATATCATTAGATCAATGAACACTGGTAATTTTGAAGGATTACAAAAAAACGCTGAAATGATGTTAGGAGATATGGCTTTTAATAAAATGTATGATTCACTAATAAGTAAATTGGGATCAGTATTACCTGAAAGTAGAATAGCATTACTTAAAAAACTACCCTTAACAAGTCCTAATTTAAGATATTAACAATTCATTCAATTATAGAATTACATAAACAATTAAATAACTTGCCTGCTGATTCAGAAGAAGCAGGTATTATTAAGCATCAATTAGGAGAGCAATATTTTACCATAGGATTAATGGTTGCAGAGTTGTTTGGACTAGAACTTGGTCCATTATGGATTGGATTAATGGCAGAACAATTAGTGTATGGAGCAATAGCATTACGTAAACAATACCACTTAGATATTCCATTTGGCAAAGCATTCTTAATGAATTTAGGCTTTGAGCAAGATAAGTTACAATCAATACTTACAGAAAGGCAATTAGCTGATCTTAACTTATCATTAGTAAATAGATTAAGCACTCAAACAAATACTAGTTATGGTTTAGTAGTAGTGAAAGTACCTAAGATGTCATATATGAAGCTCAGGTAGGGAATACTATAGTTGAGTTTAAACCTAAAGATAATCGTTTCTGCATGGAAGACAATGTCTTTTTAGAAAAGAGTTCGGGTTATAAGAGAATTTCTTCTGTAATTAGTGACGAACAAAATAATAATTGTGTTGACGCTGCTCCATTACAAATATCTGGTGATGGTCTTACAGCACTTTATGGTAACAGTAATAGCACAGAGAAACAATCTATTTATGTTAATTTTGATCCTAATGAAGGGGATATGAAACTACATTTTACTAAAGAAGGATTAACTAGGCTAGATAAATTAAATAATCATCAACAAAATAATTCTAGTGTTACCAATCTATATGTGGTTACTACTCAGATATATCATAAACCTTATCCAGATCAGATTGGATTATTTGGTAATAGAAATCATAGTTTTATATTAAGTGATGATAGCAAACGTGTAGCTAGTAACTATTATATAGATGGTACTAGCTCTTTTGGATTAGAAGATAATACTCTCTCTACAAGTATAAAGTTTTTAAATAGAAAGTTCTTTAAAGGGTATAACGCTTATGTAAAAGGTAATACAAGTGATATGCAAATAAAAAGCATCTATTCAGAGGATACAGTTATTGGTCGTATTATTTTAAAAAATAAAGATTACTTAAAGCTTAACTTAGAATATCTTCTTATAGATGGGACATTAACTATAGATATTCCAAATATAGAAATATTGTATGCCAAAGGCCATACACATCATGGCTTTCATGATACCCGTATAGAGGTCAGTTCTAATGTACTAACATTTAAAATATTATTAGAAGCACCTAGTATTAGCAGAATTGATATTAAGAATAAAAATGCTTCTGACGTTATTATAGATATGGGACATCTTAATAACAGACCTTTTACAATATCTTTACAAGCTATACATACTGAGTACAAATCATACTATACTTTTGTAGTAGATGATTTACGACCTGTATTAGATGAAATGACTTTTACTAGCAGAGGTTTTCCAGAGCATTTTCTTTTTCTGTGTAGTAGCAGGGTATCAATTAAAGGATGGTGCATAATAACTAATAATGATCCTATAAAAAATATCATATCTATAAAAGGGAAAATAGATAAAAGTGATGGGGTGCTAATTATTGAAGATAAGAAGTCTGTTTTAGAAATTGTTAAAAATATAACTGAAGCACCTAAAGATAATAAACATACTGAGATAGTAAATTATGGTAATATAGTAAAATTAGAAGATGATTTAAGGTTTGATCAAGTGTTAGAACATGCAAATTATAATATCAGTGTTTATTATAATTATATTAATAAGTATAATTTTACAAACTGGAGTATAATGAAATTTTATTCCAGTAATAGTGGAACAACATTATATCATTTTAAGCATGACGATATACAAATTAATGATATTGATTATTTTATTAAAGAAAGCAAAATTTATGCTATTCTAAAAAATGATATTGATAGTAGTAAATTACTTAAAGACAGTACAGGAAAGCCAATATCTATTTGGGTGGATACTACATTAAGTGATAGTCAAATTTCTTTAAAAGAAGATACTTTAGAGATTAATAATTCAACTGTATATAATTTATCTGATAGCATGATTTTTGTTTTTCAGAAATCCAATGGTGAAATATTTCCCCTGTCTCTTAGATTATTAAAAGATAGTTTTAAATATGCTCACGATATCTCAAACAAAAAACATTTTACCTCATTAGTTAAAAATCAAATAGTCTATGTAGACATTGTAGGAATAATACTGATATCTAGTAGCATCAGCTTAGAAAAAATACAGATTGACTCTGTCGCATACGATGACATAATAGAACAAAATCCCTACAATATCACTAACAATTCTATCCAGGTTAAAAAGTATGCTCTTACATCTATGCATAAAATTACTTTATTTGATCAATCTAATACTAGACAAGATACTATTATAGTAAATATTAATTGTAGTACAATTAATGAAAATTGTGCTACTACTAGTCAATACGAATTTAATTGCCTAGGCGGTGTTTATTTAGACTTAAAAAATTATATTTCAATAAGAGATCTTGCTAATTCTAACAGTATTGTGTTACATCAACATAACAATGTAAGTCATATACGTGATACTGATATACAATGTAATAATGGTAATATAGTTTCAAACATATCATTACAAAATCAACAAAATTTGGTATTATATAATCCATTAATACATGATAGATTAATAGTTTGTGCTAAGAATGTAACTATTGTAGATGCAATAAGCATTGGTAAGAAAGGTAGTATAAGCGTAAAAGAAAGTACAAAAGATTTTAAGATAACATTAAAAGGGCTTATTCACATTACTAAACACTATGGTAATTATAGCAAATCTATTATTAAAACTAAACCTTTGGAGACAGAAAATGATATACAATTAGTATATAAATATACCGAAAAAAATAATACAAGAATCTATACTGTGAAGCTTGAACATATTGATGAGAGATTCTTTCAAGGGATACAAATAAAAGATATTAATACATCAGTACAATTAATTCATTTTGAAACACCTAAAATGAAATATGACTGGTATAATAAGGATAATGATATTAAAAGTGTTTTAAGGATTAAAGTTAAATTACCTGATAGCAAGATAGGCACATTGTTAATTAATGGTACTACATATATTTTAAATGTATATAATCAAGATGAAGAGTTAGTATTACAAGAGATCAAATATGGAAAAAACTGTTTTCCTAATAATGAAGACTTAATATTTAAAGAGACATTGTTAAATTGTACAAAATCATATTTTTGTCATTATAGTTTTTCTCCATTATTGAATATTGAACAAGAACAATATTTGAATTTAAGTGATGTAAGCGTGTTTTGGTCACAACATAATAATCATAAAGTCTTAGTGCATCACCCTAAATGTTATTATATGGATGAATCAAAAAGTCCTAAAAACCCAGAATATAAAAATGTTGTGCAAGGAAGTAGTAATATATTGGACCAGGTTCCTTCTAGGCAGCATCAATTACATGATATAGATAAACAATTATTAAATAATAATGCTAGTCTTAATCGGATTCAGCGTGCAGCTTACTCATTTGAAGAAGTTGAAACAATTGAGCAACAAATTGAAATTGAAGAACGAGATCAACATACTACTAGTAGTGCAGCAAGTAAATCATCTTCAATAATAAATAATATTTTTTATTCGCTTAAAGAAACAGGGTATGCATTATTGTCTATTATAGTAAAGCCATTTTATCCACACAATGCATATAGTCCAAGTAATCAAACACAACAAGGTAAAGGTCCAGAAGGATATGATAATGAGATCTATTACGATGCACAGGAAAATGTGGCTGAAGCAGTAGTAAAAAAAGTACCTGTTGTTATTGAAGAATTAATGGATGATGAGTATTATGATGCATTAGAAAGTTTACCTCAAGTAATCAAAGTTATTACCTCAAATACAAAAGCAAAAGAAAAAATTGGTAAAATAATATCAGCAAATTATCCTACAACAGAATTGCAAGTAACTTCTGATATGGTAGGCAAATCAATGTTAGTTAATGATAAGACTGGAAATTACTATTATGATATCATAACCTGTGATAGCTATAATAATAGTCCAAAACTACTTTTGACTCATGGAAGAGGTAGTAATACTCAAGTTATTCAAGATCTAGAATGGTGTGGGTCATTAATGCTTGCTGATGCTATTACTAGATCGATTACAGGAGAAAAGTATAAACAAACAATACAATTATCTCCAATGCAAGAAAGAGCAATAGAAATATATCAGGTAGAACAAAAAGTACATGAAGGATTACAAAAGATGATAGCTCTTTTTGGAGATTATGATAACGAAGATCAGGATGTTCAAGATATTGAACATCCATTTTGTTTTGAAGATTTAGATGACAGCTATGATATATATCAATATCTTCAAGATATTAGGTATTTGTTTGACACTAAGGACTTATAAATGTCTTCAAGTAATATTTATAGAAGAAAAATTATTATCATAATTTTGTCCAAGATATTAAAAGACTTCGCAAAATTTGCTTCTTAAGTAGCTAGTAATTGATAAGTCCAACATAATGATGGAATAAAAAGTCATTCAAAGTCAAGATACTCTCCATATCTAACCGAACCAACAAAACTAACATCAATAGAAACAAACAAAGACAGTTATTACTAATCAAACCATATTGAAAATCCATAGACAAGAAGTTTAGCTCTTGGTTTGCAAAAACAAAAGAGCTAAGCGGGTAGGTAGGCACCATATTGGTGCTTTCCTCCCAAAGAACCGTACAAGCGAATTACTCCGCATACGGCTCAAGCAATTTACTAACAGCTGCAATTAGTTGACCTCGCTTGCTATGTACTTGCCTATGACAGTTTGTATGCAATAAGCACAAATTGTTAATATGGTCAGTGCCGCTGTCAACACCGGTCGAAAAATGATACAGATTTTTAATATACACCGGCTGAAAATTAATACAGTATAATAAAAAAATTATCTGATATTTAAGTCATGAGATTTTCCTCTGTTAGCAACGGATGAAAATTGATACAGTATTATTATCCAAAACTTATGCTATGTTGCTTCGAGATAATTTTAATCCCTGTCATAAAAGTACATTTTGATAGGGAATAACTGCAATAATATTTCAACATTAAGCAATTAATTGTTCAACATAGCGTAGCACGGACTGTATCATTTTTCAGCCGGTGTTGACACTTTAAGATTCATTGTGTAAGTACGATTTCGCCATTTGCCCAATTTTGTAAATTTGTATCACAAGGCTCTGTTGAATTGATTGTGTACATTTTGGCAAGACCATTAAATTCTACCCTCAAATTTGATCATAAAATGAGCCATGGCCTCGTTCCAATTTTGGTACTGACATAGTCCATTTTTTGCTAATATAATCAATTGTCAGGTATAAAATCTTAAACACTGCATCATCATTTGGAAAAACACGTTTATTTTTTGTTACTTTCCGTAGCTGGCTATTCAGTGATTCTATTGCATTTGTGGTATAAATAATCTTACGAATACTATCTGGATATTGCAAGAAAATTATTAAATTCTCCCAATTACTATACCATGATTTAGCAATATGTGGATATTGTTTACTCCATTTTTTATCAAAGGCTTCTAAAGCAAGATGTGCTTCATCTTCTTGTACTAGAGCTATAAATAAGCCTTAAATCCGCCGCTAATGCTTTGTGATCCTTATAAGATACATACACAAGCTATTTCTGATTTGATGTACAATACAAAGTTGATGCTCTGTTTTTGGATATACTGCTACAATCGCTTCAGACATGACACTGAGATTATCACTACAGGCAATTAGTATATCTTTACTCCACGATTCTTTAATTCAGTAAAATTATTAAGCCAGAATTTAGCTCCTTCATTCTCACTGATCCATAATCCTAAAATATCTTTTCTTCCATGTAAATCTATTCCTAATGCAACATATACTGATTTATTAATTATCTGCTTATCTTGTCTTACTTTAACTACTAAACAATCAAAATATACTATAGGATATATGCTCTCAAGAGGACGACTCTGCCATATTCTAACCTCATCAATTACTTCATCTGTAATCCTACTAATTAAACTTTCACTAATTTCTGCACCGTATAACTCTTGTAGCTGAATACGTATATCAGATAAACTCATCCCTTTAGCATATAGTGATATTATCTTCTGATCTAAACCATCAATTCTAGTCTGCTTCTTACCTACAATCATTGGCTCAAATTTACCAGTTCTATCTCGTGGAATATTTAACTCTATAGCTCCATTCTCTGTGGTTACATTTTTACTAAAACTACCATTCCTAGCATTCTCACGCTCTTTCCTACCGTACTTACTATATCCTAAATGTTCAGCTTGCAATGCCCTCTCCAGAATACCCTTACTTAGCTCTTTGATTAATCCATCTTGACCAAGTACTCTCTTTAGGTCTGCTCCTCCTTCTACTAATAAGTCTATTGCTTCATTTATTTTTTTATTCTTTTCTAATTGCATTTCTGTTACCTATATTTTTGTTATATTAAATATAGAACTTGCTAAAATTTACACAATCATTGCAACAGACTCGAATTTCTTTTTAAAAATATTTGGACAGAGCTAAATATTTATTTATCTGTTTTTCTCTCATTTTACTATTAAAAATTATCTCGCAACAGTCCCTCTAAATGGGATTGGATCTCACTCATGGTCATGCCTCTTGCATAAAGCGAAATAACGCTATCATCAAATCCAGTGAATCTTCTAACTCCCTTAGGAATTAATTGAGGCTCAAACCTATTATCTCTATCTCTTGGAATATCAAGTACTATCTTTTTGACCGCTGTCATCTATTATTGTCTTCTCGCTCGTCCCATTACGACGATTGCTATCTTGCTTTGATGCCTTGCTATGCCTTGAATAACCTAATTTATGACTTAGCTCGTCCTCTAGTATTCTCTCTACTACCTTCTTCTTTAATTCCTGAAACAATCCATCCTTTCCAAATAACTCATTAGGATTAGATTGGGATAATATTTCCTCTACCAGCTTATTATCTATATCTACGCTTGTCGTGTCCTCATTTATTTCTTTAGCCATATTTATTACCTTTGGTTTAGTTGTATTTTAACAGTATTTCTTTCCCTGTTGCTTTACAACTTACAAAATATATGACAGACTCGTTGTAAAATTTTTAACCACACTATAAAATCTATATTCTGAAATCGTAATACTTTCATTCTGAAATAAAAATTTTATCTTGCAACACTCTCAGTACATTTAATTTTTTGTAATTTGCAGCTATATTAAAGCAATGTGTATATAATTGCCTTGCAACTCTCGGTACCTTGAGATAAGTAGCAATAGTTAAGAAAAATTGTAAAGTCTCTAAAATTATTTTTCTTCCTTTCTCAGGAGGTTTAGCTCCTACTGTTTGGTATATTATGTAACCGGTCAAATAACTTAATTAATAGCAATTCTTGTTTCTGCTGTTGATACAATATTTTAACCATTTCTGCTGCACTTATTTTTTTATCTTTCTTAACTCGTGTCAAATCTTCAACATGACCTGCGATTTTATAGCCAAATTCTTTTACAATCATTTTTTTAGTAAATAGTGTATCTTCAATACAATCGTGCAATATGCTAGTTATGATGATATCTGTTCTAAATAAATAATCAGAAATCATATATGCTACTTCTAAAGGATGTGAGTAATAAAATTCTCCTGTTTCTCTTTTTTGCTTGCCGTGATACTTTTTAGCAAAATAAATTGCTTTTTTAATTTTATTAATATCAACTTTTTTCTTAGAAATCTTATTAATGAGCATGAGCTTAGTTAATAGTCTTTTACTGTATCGGCAATTTGATAAATCTATAATTTTGACTTTGTCTAGCTTAAGATATATATCTTGAGGTAAATTTAACTTTCCTACAATAGGACCTATAGTTTTTTGATGATTTTCTTGATTTTTTACCATCTATCTATCCCTAATATTATTAGTGTAATAAGAATCATAGCAATAATCAAGAAAATCATGGTTGTTAATTAATAGAGTGCTTTCGAAACTCTACTTTTAGAGGTAATTTGTGCATGTATTATCATCAAAACCTTATAAGTCTCAACATTATGTATCATAAATCAGATCATCAAGAAGAGGTAACTTAATTGGTATATTACAGACAATAGTAGTACTTTTACCTTTTTCACTTGTTACTTCAATCTCTCCATTTAACTCACCAATTAGACGCTTTACAAAACTTAATCCTGATCCAAGTCCATGATATTGCGTAGCAACATCAAATTTATCAATCTTTTCATGAAGATGTTGCCTAATTTCTTGAGACAAACCAACACCACTATCATGCACCATAAATTGGAATACCATTTCTCTGTGTTGTTGTTCCGATTCTGATAATGCAGGATTAATCGCGAACATGTTCACTGTTACCACAACTTTGCCTTCTTTAGTAAATTTAATAGAATTATCTATTAACTGCTCTAATATTGCTCCTATTCGATAAGTATCACTAATTATAGCATTTGTTAAATCATACTGAAAATTACAAGATAAATTTAATCCCTTACGTTGAGCTATTGGCATCGCTTTATCAATAATCTTATTTACCAACTGTTTTGGATCAAACTTATTTAAAACTATAGGAGGTAATCCAGAATTATTCTGTAGATAACTAAGTATATTGTTATAATAATCCAGTAATTCTTCAGCACAACTTACCACACTAGCTAAATAATCCTTTTTTTCAGGATTATCTTCTATTTCATAAAGAGCTGTTACTAATGAAAAAATCCCTTACATGAAATCTTTAATCCATGTACCATATTTTGAACCACATCTCTTTTAAATAACTCAGATTCTTTCAATTTATTATTTGCTTCTTGTAATTCTAATTTATATTTAATTATATCAGTATAATTTGTGATCGTCGAGTTAATGATATTCTCTTCTTGCGGATATGGTATTAATGTGACAGATATGGGAGATAATTGAAGATTCCAATTTGTTTTAGTAATATTATGATTATCTTTTGGTTGATTTTGATTATTAATTGTCATAGCATCTTCTTGCTGTTGAAGTTAAAAAAAGACAGCTCAGAGGTTAAAGTGTTAGAATATTGAAGTCTTGAATTTAACCTCTGAACCAGAGTTGCACCACGGCCGCTCTTAACAAGGACAGATATCACCACAATTTTACGAAGTACAGAGGATTTAAGAGCTTTTGTGACAGATTTTTATACAGTTGGGCAAACAGCTGCACAAATGAGACAGACTTAAAATATAATATTTGTTAGCCATATTCTTTATCAATTATACATAGATAAAAATAACACTAAGTGATACTATAATAAATACTAATAAAATCCCTTTGACTATGCTGTTTTACTGGCATTTAAGCCTATTTTCTGATATAATCTTTAGTAGAAAAATTAAAGATAAATGATAAATTATGTCAGTAAAGAACTTAGATAAACCACAACCATTCTTACAATAGGTGGGTGGTAAAAGAAAAATTGTTGATCAATTAATTAAATTTATTCCTAAAAAACTAAACAACTACTATGAACCATTTCTTGGTGGTGGTGCTTTATTCTTTCATGTACGAGATAAATTTAAACAATGCTATTTATCTGATATTAACCTTGAGCTAGTAACGTCCTATAACGCAGTGAAGACAAACCCTGATGCAGTTAGTAAATTACTAGACTCACATAAAGCAAAACACTCTAAAGAGCATTATTATCAAGTGAGAGCTAATAATGATAGTAGTGATCCAATAAAAATTACTGCAATTTTATCAATTACTAAAGAAGATATTATTCAAATAGAAAATGCTGAAGATAGGTGGTGGATTAATTATGATAGTGGTATACCTGCCGAGGATATTACAGAATATCTTTTAAAGGTAAAGAGGAAAAAGGTTAATTTAAATTGGCTTTATTATTAAAAAGGAATTGAACCGGCACATTTTCACTATTTTCTACAAGAAAACGATAATATTGTTTTGCAAGATCCACAGCATCATAACTACAGCAGGATTGAATAGCAAGTTTTAAACATTCTAGTTTTAACTCTACATCATTTCTAAACATACACAACTCACCAATAATTTATTTCGTTAATATTAGCAAAATTACTGCTATTTATCAATAAATTCATGGATAGAGCTATAGATTCTATCTCCAGATATCCACAGTTTTAGATGAATTACAGCTTTTTTTATTATGACTTAAAACTCCACTGGCAATGTAAAAATTAGGATGTTAATGTCATCATTAGTAAAACTTATCTATTAATGGAAATATCACTTAATTAATATGAATAATAATTGTGCTAATCAAAGATTATATTGGTCACTCTCTACTCCCCTAAAATATATGGGTTTAAGCTTAGATGAGTGGTTTGTTATCTTACTTGGTATAGTACCTGGAATAGTGTTACTGAATAGCGGACATGCTAATATTGGGGTAATATGCATTATAGCTGGTATTATACTTTGCTATATATTTAAAAAGTTTAAGAAACTATCAGAGTATTTTGTACTTAAGAGTTATTTAGTCGCTAAGAAATGGCTATATGCTCCTACTTCTTATCCTAATTTGCTTGGTAAAAAAATAGGTAAGTAATGGATCATTTATTTAAGCAAAGCTCTATTCAGCAGCTAGTTAAATATAATAAGAGATTATTGCTGATCGCATTGCTGCTTGCAGTTACGAGTCTTCTTGGGATGATTAAAACAGTTAGCACGGAAGAAAAATGGTTATTAATTCCGGCAATAGAGCCAGATCGTCGGATGATAGTATCGTCCAAGAGCTATCATGAGACCTATCTTAAAGAATGGGCAGTTTTTGTAATGAAAGAATTATTTACTACTTCGCCAGAAGGAGTAGAGAGGCAAATAGCAGATTGAAGGTGGTGTCTAGTAATACAGAGCAATTAGATAAGTTTTTTAAAGAACATTTAGATTTTGTTAAAGGCTCTAATATTTCATCGGTATTTTTTCCTAAAAAAGTAAAAGTCATTGAAGATGGAGTATTAATTAACGGCACATTTCGTTATTGGTTTTCCGAGAATAAGCATGTTGCAACTGATAAAACTTATTTGTTAACCTACAAGCGAGGAGCAAATCATTTATTATTACTTATAGGTATTAAGGAAGAAGAAGCAAATAAGCAATGAAAAGTTTAAAGTCAGAGTTACAGATATTAGTAGTTTTTGTTGGCATAATGCTTGCAAGCTTTAGTAGTAATACTTACGCTATAGATTATATGTTACATACTGATTCTTTGTTAGAGCTGCAAATAGCAAAAGACGCTCCAACTAGGATTAATATCGAAGGAGAAAAGATTAATGATATTTTTATTCACCCTAGGGAAGCTGCAGAAGTAGCTGTACATAATTCAGGATGTTTATTTATTTTGCCACAGCAAGATCAATCTAAGCTTTACCTAACCCTAATTGGAGAAAATGGCACGATCCAAGATTTAATGCTGAATTTTACTAAAAACAAACCAACACCAATTAGACTTATTAAGTTTGATTTAGAACAAGAAATAATAAAGTTAACTAATAACAAGGAAGAGAAGCATCATGAATGTAAAAAACAAAGATGTACGCGAAAAAGAAAATAATAAACAGTGTTTAAGAATAATATATAAATTATTGCCAGTATTATTAATTTTTTGTGTAAATGTGATCCTATCTGAAGTAGCTTTAGGAGAAACATTAGAAGGACAATTAGACCGCATTGGTGGGCTCTCTACCGGTAAACTGAAAACTATCGGGATATCAGGGGCAACGATTTTGTCATCAATCTGGGCAGTGGTTAGAGGTAATTTAAGGCTTGCTGGAGCAATTGTAGCTATTGGTATTATTTTAGGGTTTTATTTAGAGTGGGTCTCTAGTGGGATGAAAATCAGTTAGATAATTTAAGATGTTGATTAAAAGTAATGGATCAAGATTTCAATAAGCAGGAAGAAGTACAAGATAAAGTAGAGGATCATAAATTACCATCTGCATTTAGTAAAAGATTATCAGGGCTTATAGAGATAATTAAAAACAGACCATTAGTAACTCTAGCTTGCATAGGCGTAATAATGGTTTTGGTATTTTATGGATTGTCAGAAAGTGAAGAAAAAACTTCTATGGTTTTAGCTGAAGAGAGACAAGCAAGGGAAATATCAGGAATAGAAAAGGCTATAGATCCAAGGGCTAAATGGACGGCAGAAATATTAAATGAAGTTAAAAATATGCAGAATCATTTAGAGAAGTTAATAGAGAATAAATATTTAGAAACTAAAACTAAAATTGATGATTTTAGTCAAAAGTTAGAATCATTAGAGAAGCCTCATGAAGAAACTATATTATATGATGGCAATGATTTCAATAATAATCAAAAGATAGAAGATTTATTAGATAATAACCTCGAGCAAAGCATTGCTGCTGCTCCAGTAAAAAGATTACTTGGTTATGTAAAAAGAACCAGTGCTGAATTAAAAAAAGATGTTCAAGACTATATTACTACTGGCAGCTTTGCAAGAGGGGTGCTGCTTACTGGAATAGTAGTTGGAACCGGCACTAATAATGCAGCTTCACCTGAGCCAATAATGATAAGGCTTGTTGATACAGCTATTTTTTCTAAAGGCTATAAAACGGAGCAAATCAAAGAAGCAATTTTAATTGGTTCATGCACTGGGGATATTTCATCAGAGCGGGCTAAATGCCGGTTAGAAACAGTATCTTTACTAAATAGTCATGGCAAGATAATTGAAAAACCGGTAGAAGGCTGGTTAATAGGCGAAGATGGTAGGCCTGGAATTAAAGGGATAGTTGTTGATAGATCATCAGATGTCGCAAGGATGGCGGTGCTTAACGGCGTACTTGGCGGGATAGCACAATTTTTCCAGAACCAGGCAAGCAATGGCATATTTCCGGTGTCACCGATTACCGGTCAGCAAAATGCCTTAAAAGCTCAGGATTCTCTAAAAGCTGGTGTTTATGCCGGTACCGGTAATGCTTTAGAAAAGCTTGCTGATTTTGCAATTAAACGGGCAGAGAGCATGAGTCCAGTAATTGTTGTAGCTTCAGGTAGAGTAATAGATGTAGTATTTAGAAAAGGTTTTAATTTAAGAGAAAATAAAGAGGCTGCTAAAGTAGATAGATTACTGCCGCCAACTACTACTGATTATTCGCAAAAGGCAGCAAATTATAGTAATTATCAAAATTATTCTGGAAATAAAGTGACTAGTTTTGCTAATAAAAAAACTAAATTGCAAGAACGTTTTATTAAGAATAATGATGATTATGAAATGACAGACATTGATTTGCAGTCAGAACAACAATATCCGGGTAATTTTTAATGAATAATAAAGTAATTAATCTGCTTTTGTTATTAATGTTAAGCTTTATCGTTTCTGGTTGTAAATTGATGCCATATAGGAATGATTTTGATTGCCCTATTCCTCAAGGATTAAAATGTCAGTCTTTATATGAAGTAAATAAAATGGCAAATCTTGATATGTTTAATCCAAATAATAATAATGATAAGCCTAATTTTAAATCGAGATGCTCTACTAGATGCTTTGGAGGGTATAATTAATGACATCAGGAATTGATAAAGATTTTGCTCGGGAAAGACTAGCTAAACATTTTGTTTATGAATCATATGATGAGGAGAGTAGCTTGTTTTTTAATAGGGCTTCAGTAGGATTTGTCCTGCTTGGCTGGCCGTTAGTTGGAACAAGCTTGCAAGCACAAGGGGAGATAGCTGAATTTTTAAAAAGTGATGAGAATTTACCAGCAGGAAGTAGTTTTCAAATATTGATGATTGGCTCTGATCATATAAGAGAATATCTAGATAATTGGCAATTACATAGAAAAGGTACAATCTTTGCTGAGCTTAGCAGTAGAAGAACAAAATTTTTAGAGCAAAAAGCAAAGGAAGAGGGAAATATCAAAGATGTAGTTTTATTAATTTCAGTCACTATTCCGACGCTGACAATTGATATTAATGAGATGATACGAAGAAGAGAAGTATTGCAAGATACATTTAAATCAATTGGTCTTACTACTTATAATGTTGAGGCAACATTGCTATTAAAATTTGTCCGTTTAATATTTGGCTGGAGAGAAGAAGAGCATCCTGAACTTAACCTTTTCGAAATATTATCTGAGCAGATTTTACCTGGTAATTTTTCTTTATATGAAAAGGAAGATTATGTTGCTCTTAATGATAATCAAATATTTTTAAGCTTAGAGGCAGGAAAAAGACCTTCTGAGTGGCGATTATCAGCAATGGATTTGTTTTTAGGTAACGTGCTAAGACGAGATGAATATATTAGAGCAAATTTTTTAATTCATTTTGGTTTGCAGATTATACCAAATCAGTTAGTGGCAAAAACATCTGCTATTACCAAAAGAGAAGCTTTAGAGAGAAATATTAATGCTGGAATGGGTAAGTTTTTTCCTAACCTGCAGCTAGAGGCACAAGATTTAGCAGGAGCGGTAGCGTGCTTGCAAAGCGGCGATAGAGTAGTAAATATCCACTTAAATGTTATTATGTGGGATCAGAAGAATAAAGCCAAACAAGCAGCATCACAGTTTTGCTCACAGCTTCGTCGAAGTGGTTGGTATTTTGTGCCTTGTAAATATGATCATTTAGCAGTAGTGCTTGCTAGTTTACCGATGCAGTTAGTTGAAGCAGTAGCAAATTCTATAACAGGTAAGTTTAATAGATTCAATAACATATTTAATAAAAAGACTCGGGGAGTTGGCGTAGCATTATCAAATCTTGGTAGAGGCATAAGGACTATTGCCTCAGAAAGTAAGGTATTACTGCCTATCATTGGTGAGTGGAAAGGGGATTTAAGCTCTCCTGGAATGTTACTTACTGGTAGAAGAGGACAGATAATGTATTGGTCTCCCTTTGGTTCAGCATTAATTGGCTCAAATTTATATAACAGAGCTGCAGCTCCAAATGAAAATTTTAATCTTTGTATAGCAGGAGTACCAGGATCCGGTAAATCAGTATTTATGCAAGAACTAATGCTATCAGTCTTAGGCACTGGCGGCAAAGTATTTGTTCTTGATTATGGTAGATCATTTAAAAGAACTTGTTTGTTATTAGGTGGTAATTATATTGAATTTGATGTGAAAAATCCGCTATCAATTAATCCATTTTCAGAAATTCCAGCAAGCGGCAGCGAGTTATCAATTGAAGCAAGAGCAGATTTTCTAGCAAGTTTTCCATCAATTCTAGCAACCATGGCAGCTCCACAATATGGTACTAATGATCTGCAGCAACCAATGCTACAAAAGGCCTTAATAGCTGTGTGGCAAGAAAAAGGAGCAAGAGCTGAGATAACTGACATAGCAGATTGGTTGCTTAAAAGAGAAGAGTCTTACTCGCAAGAACTTGGTAATATGTTATTTCCATTTACCAGAGATGGGCAATATGGCAAGTTTTTTAGTGGTAAGGCAAAATTATCCTTAAGCTCAGATATAGTAGTAATTGAAACTGATCATCTTCGTAGTAGCCCAGCACTACTTGCAGTAATTGTACAAATCATGATTGTTCATATTAACCAGAGCATGGTTAAAGGTGATAGGAAGCGTCCCTTTCTAATCATGATTGATGAAGCATGGAAATTACTATCTGGCAAGAGATCTGGAGAATTTATTGAAGAAGCAGGAAGAATAGCTAGAAAATACAACGGCTCAATAACGCTTGCTACTCAGCAATTAACTGATTACTTCAGGGAAGCAGGATCGGCTGCTGAAAAAGCTTTTGAGAACTCATCACATAAAGTGATTCTTAAGCAAAATCCTGAGAGCTTTAAAGCAATGAGAGCTAACCCTAAGCTTGCAGGTTTTGTAGATGAGGATTGGAAGCTAAATTTACTGCAATCAATTCATTCAAATCCACCGCATTATAGTGAAGCAGCGATTTATGGACCTAATGTCCATGGAGTTGTAGCAAGGTTAATGTTAGATCCATTTACTCTAATGCTGACCTCTACTAATGCTAGGGATTACCAAGTCATAGAAGATAGAATGATTACAGGAATGAGCGTTACAGATGCCATCAATAATATATTGGACGAGCGAGGTTTGGTTTAAAGTGATTAGAAAATATGAGAAGGTATTTAGACATAAAAATTATTGCCATAAACTCCTTTGTTTTATTTATAATTATATTAAAGGCAAGTTCTTTAAATGCACACAATAATAATTTAGACATAAGCATAGATAATAATTCTAAAATAGAAATTAAAGATTATGGAGTCCAAGGTCATGTATTTCCAATTATTGAAGAATCTTTACTAGAGATAATTATAGCTAAGCTCAAAATAGCAAAGCAAAATGGAAATTTAGGAAAAATGCAGGAAGAATTTAAAAATAAAGTAAAACAGAAAATCTCTAGACCAACTCCTGTCTTAGCTATAGCAAAAGCAAATAAAAACCGTAGCTGGTACTATAATCCAAGTTTTATACAAAAGACAGATATAAAAGATCAAACTGGAAGCATAATAGTAAAAGCTGGAACAAGTGTAAATCCTTTAGAAAAAATAAGCTGGGAAGCACCATTAATATTTATTGATGGAGATGATGAGCAGCAGATTAAGTGGAGTAACTCAAAAATAGGAAAATTAGTACTCACGAGTGGCAATCCTATTAAGCTGGCAAAAAAGTTAAATAAGCCAGTGTTTTTTGATCAAGGTGGCGTTCTAACTACTCGTTTTAAAATCAAAGCAGTGCCAGCTATTGTGCAGCAAGAAAGTACATTACTTAAAATTAGCGAAATCAAGATTAATTGAAATGTTATAGTATTTGAGTAAAAATTAAGGTGTGAACAACAACTGATAAAATCCGGAGGTAATCTATGAAGAAGTGGCAATTACCAGAAGCAAAGAAAAATTTAGAAAAGATAATAGATCAGGTATTACAAGGTCGGGTGCAAGCAATAGTAAAATCTAGTGGAGAAGTAGTATATTTAATAGCAGGTGAGAAAAATAATATGATAGCAGAGCAAGCAAAGGTAGGTTGTCAAGCAAAAACAGATTTAATAACTTCTGAAATATACAAGTAATAATGAAGTTAATAATGTTTATTATAATTATTTTGCTTGGTAATTATAGTTATGCATCAATTGGCTGCGTAGGCAGGTTTGTAAATCCAATCACTGATGTTTGCTGGAAATGTTTATTTCCAATTACTATCGGAGGAGTAAAAATTGTGTCAAGTTCTATGGCTGATACTAATAATCCAAGGCAAATAATTTGTTTTTGCCCTAAGCCTTCAATTCCGATGCCAGTGCCCGGAATTCCAATTGGATTTTGGGAGCCGGTGAGATTGGTTGATGTGACTAAATCTCCGATGTGTATGGTAAGTCTTGGAGGCATTAATCTTGGTACCAGTATGCAAAAAGGTGTTAAGGATGATATAGAGGGCAGCAGTTTTTATCATGTACATTGGTATATATATCCAGTTATTTACTGGCTTGAGATCTTACTTGATTTTGCCTGTTTAGAGATGTCACAAGTAGATATCGCATATTTAACTGAATTTGATCCATTATGGGGAGATGATAATAAGGCTGCTATATTAAATCCTGAAAGTTTATTATTTGGAAGTATTACAGCTGGGTCAGCTTGCATAGCTGATTGCATTAGCTCTAGTTCTGGTAATCTTTCTAACGATGTAATGTTTTGGTGTTCAGGCTGTCAAGGTTCTCTTTATCCATTTACCGGTACAACTAGCTCTCATAATGGCGGAGTTGGAACTTCTGCATTAATAGTAGCTAAATTTATGGCTAAGTTACATAGGCAGTTGTTATTATGGGGATATATGGGGAGTAGCGGATTATGCGGTAAATATCCAATGCCAATAATCAAGAAGAGCCAATATAGACTGCAGATGACTTACCCAATCCCTGCAATTCATTCTTGTAAAAAAATTGGCGAGACTGAAACTACCTGGCAGGGTGCACGCGAATTCCCAGTTAAAGGTGAGGATTTTGGTTATTTGATTTGGCGTAAAAGAAATTGCTGTTTATTTTGATTTGTAAAATTTTTATAAAATTGAGAAGTATGCAATTTAACCTAAAAACAATAATTTTAACTAGTTTACTAATTTTAGGTAGCATAAATGTCTTGGCAGAGCAAGAAGAATTATTACAGAAGATAATACAACCTAAAAATCAAATCTACATTTTTATCTCATTCTCAATGCCTGATTCAGCATTAAAGAGCTATTTTGCTGAAGCAGAACAAAAAGACATAAGACTTATAATGCAAGGTCTAAAAAATAATTCTTTTTTAGAAACTAAAGCAAAAGCTGATGAAATTGGTATTAGCTTTGATATTGATCCAAATCTATTTGAGAAATATCAAATTACTTCTGTACCGATAGTAGTGATAGATAATAACCAAGGCAAAGTTAAAAAACTAGCAGGTCATATAGGATTAAATGATGCATTGCAGATAATGCAAGAGGAACAAATGTGAGACAAAGTATTAATATTATTATGTTAGTTACTTTAGTGATGAATGCAATCAGTTCTTACTCTGCTACTATGGAGGATAGTTATAATAGTGCCAGACAGTATGAACACAGTATTAAGCTTGGTAATCCTGATCAAATGGGTAATAAGATAATATTTGATAAAGAGGTAAATATATCAAATTTAAGTAAAATGAATGGTAGTGTTATGCTAAATAACTCTGCACAAGGGAAATTACTGCAACAAAGTGAGCTGAAGAAAATAAATGCAATGCAAGAATATGACCTTAATCCTGACAATCCCTTAATTAGTAATTCAGCTAAGATTGAGGCAGGTCCATTAAAGCATACAGAAGGGACTGCACTTAATGTTAGTGAAAAAGTATTCAAAAGCAAAATTAATAAGAGTTGCTGTGAAGGGGCAGAATTTGAAATAGATATTATCAGGAATCTTATACTAGATGCTGAATTAATAGATAAATGGGGAGATTGGCAGGATAAAGCAATAGCATTTTCAGGCCTTGAGATAAGTAATAGCCATCGTCACTGGCTTTATCCTGTCTTTTGGAAAAAGAAAAGACATTTCGGTAAGCGTAAAACAATATACAGCATGCATATGCATAATAATCAAGCAATAATGCTTGATGTAAGAGCAGCAATTGCCGGTAAGTTAAATACTTCTCTTGATCATATTGATACATATATCGGCATTTCTCCTCAAGGAGAAGGAGCATTAACTGAAGGCTGGGATAGAGATATAGTTAAGTGGGATAGATA
The DNA here is from genome assembly GCF_000965185.1 of Rickettsia argasii T170-B. Lineage (NCBI taxonomy): Bacteria > Pseudomonadati > Pseudomonadota > Alphaproteobacteria > Rickettsiales > Rickettsiaceae > Rickettsia > Rickettsia argasii. Next base: position 3,265 of record NZ_LAOQ01000008.1, on the reverse strand, counting down.
TGTTTTTACTTATAAATATCGTGATAAAATCAAGGAATTTAGAGAAAAAGGCCAGTACTGGCAAATAGTTAATGAAGATAGTGAAAAATTAGTTGAAGAAAATGAATGTCATGAAATAAAACGTATCTGTTTAGAGAGTGGTAATAAGATATTTTTTGATAAGTACAATGTTAATCGTCCATGCTGGCGAGAGCAGATTAAATATCAATGTAGTAGCGAGCCAAAAGATGGGTGTAATTATTTAAAGCAGCAAGGTTGTGAACTTGTAAGCAGTAACTGCATTAAGCAAGCTGCTAGTATCTGTTTGCAGTGGAGTCGAAATTATAGCTGTTACATTGAGAAAAAAGAGCTCAGCTCTTCTATAGCAGGATCACAAATGTTTTGTTTAGGAGGGGATTGTCATACTGCAACTATTGTGCCTAATACTGATATGGGGAATGTTGGGTATCTTGCAATGTTAAATGAAATGAAAAAAGATATGCAGACAAATCCGATTTCAGTATTTAAGGGGCATGCCAGCAGTTGCCGCAAAGTAAATATTGGTAATTTTCTTAATTGTTGTTCTGGATTCAAAGGTTGGGGACGGGATCTAGGGCTTAGTAGGTGTAATGCAGAAGAAAAAGCCTTAGCCTTAAAAAAAGCAAAAGGTCAGTGCTACTATGTTGGTACATATTGTGCTAAGAAAGATAAAATATTTAAGACATGTATTACTAAAAAATCTACTTATTGTTGTTTTAATTCAAAATTTGCAAGAGTATTTCAGAAACAAGGCAAAAAACAATTAGCTATTGGTTTTGGCACAGCACAACATGCTAATTGCAGGGGGTTTACAGTAGAAGAGCTGCAAAGAATAGATTTTTCTAAGTTTGATTTAGAGGAGCTATTTAGTGATTTACTTGATCATGCTAAAAGTAAAATGAATAAGAGCTTTCCGCAGCAACTAAAAAACCAGATGCCTATAATGCAACAACAAAGGTTTAATAATAATCGTACTGATTCAAATTTATCTTATTAAAATAATGAAGTGGCTAGTAAACACAATAATTAAATCATCACTAGCTATTACATTATTAGTAATTAATTTATTGTTATTAATTAATGATTGGTCAAATCATGCATTTGCCGGTACTATGGAGTTAGATAGTAGTAATAAAAATGAAATGATTAGATTTAATGTAAATAATCAGTTTTGGCAACAACCCCAAGGGTTTTTATGGTATAATGAGGATCATGCTTACAAGCCAGAAATATTAAAATTTTCTCAAGATAAAAAAAAGCAAGAGCCAGAACTTGAGCCTTATAGTCAAAGGATAGAAGCTTTAAAGAAGGAATTTAATAGAGCACAGCACAAAGCCTTAGATGATCCTACTCTTGAAAATGTCATTATTGTTCAAAGGTTACACAAACAAATTTTAGAAAAATCACATAAATTTGCCACCATGTGGCAATTAGCAACGATATTAGATTACAAGCTAGTAAACATGGATGAACCAGTAAATTCCTTACATAAAAAATTATATGAAATAAGGCAAGAAGAAGAAAACAGAAAAAAACTAAAATTTTTAGCTAAGAATTGGGGATTAATTATGCAAGTAAATCAAGGATGCAATTACTGTCAGGCATTTACCCCTATTGTAAGAGAATTTGCAGATAAATATGGCTTTCAATTAATTTTTGTAAGTAATAGTGAAACTAGATTTCAAGGAATGCCAACTATTAAAGATACTGGTTTGTTACAAACACTAAATCCTGCAAAGCTTGTACCGGTATTATATTTAGTCGATAGCAGCGGCATACAAATATATCCAGTTGTAAGAGGTGTTATTAGTGAAGATAAAATTGCTGAAAATATTTTATTGGTAGTTCAGCACCATAATGGACTAAAGGTTAATGATTATGATCAGTAACAATAAGTTTAGAAGAGTGATCTACATAAAGCATGTGATGCATATTCTCATGATAGTTTTATTGTTACAAGCAACAACATCTTATGCTTGGGATTTACAGGATGTATTTGAAGGGATGAGTGTTAATGTCACGAAACCTGGTTCATATCAATCCCAAGCTGCTGGTTATTATGCGGCAGGCGGATTATCTCTTCGAACTAACAAAACAGCTTTTAATCCTATTTCTATTACTCCGCCATCTTTAAACATGAGCTGTAGCGGTATAGACGCTTATCTTGGTAGTTTTTCGCTTATCTCAGGTGAAGAGCTAGTACAGCTGATGAAAAATATTGGTACGCAAGCAAAAGCTTATGCATTTTCATTGGGTCTTAAAACTTTTGCTCCACAAATAGAAAATGCCTTAAAAGATTTACGAAATCTTGCTATGGAAATGAATCAATTTGCCAAATCTGATTGCGAGATGACTAAGGCTATATTTGCTGCCATTTTGCCTAAAGATTCAGCCATGAGAGAATCAGTATGTAGGGATTTACAATCCAGCTCTGGTTTGGATTATTTTGCTGCCGGCAAAAAATGTCGTAGTGATTTAGAGCAAAAGCAAGCTTTAGCCAGCATCCAAAATAAAGATCCAGAATTAATGCTGACAAATTATAATATTTTTACTAAAGCAGCAGAAAAAGCAGGAATCCCTGAAAATATGAGAAGTGCCATTATGTCAATGACTGGCACTATAATAGTTCGAGATAATAATGTTTATTTCCTTGAATCACTTGCTAAAGATGAAAAAAGCTGGATTACTCATTTAAAAGGTGGGGAATCTGCATCAATCTATACATGCGATAACAATAATTGTTTAAATCCAGTAATAAGACGAAATATTAGCATTGCCCCAGAACAATCATATCAAGGCAAAGCTAAAACAAAATTGGATGAATTAAAGAGTAAACTCGCAAGCAACAATGAATTTAATAATGCAGATATTAGTTTTCTATCATCGATAGGGGAAGCATTTCCAATATATGATTATATTACCTTAGAAGCAATATCAGGAGTTACTATTTTAGAGAGTTCGTCAGAGTTAATTGCTAGTTACAGTTTATTGCAGCATTTAAAGGAAGTGATCTCTGAAGTACGTAAAGCAGTAAACATGCTGAAACCAAAACAAGTATCAGATCATCATTTAACCGCCTACTTAAAAGCTTTAGACAGAGTGCAACTTTTTGCTCAAGAAAAATGGAGTAATATGCTAACAAGTAGTGATCAGATTGATAGAAGAGCAAGATTAATAGAGCAACATTTAATCGCTAAAGAGAGGGCTTAATTATAAATTAAAATTAGATGAGCAAGCAGATAAGCAG
>NZ_LAOQ01000007.1:0-39376 GCF_000965185.1 Rickettsia argasii T170-B | reverse complement strand
CCTTTAGTAATATCATGTTTCGAAGATAAGATAATCGAGTCTGCAGTAAGCAAGATATTAAACTCTGTGTTTGAGCCAATATTCTTAAAGTGTTCTTATTTAGAGTTATTAGGGGATGGATCAACTATCATGGTATATCGGATAACGAAAGACGAGTAAGCTCATTTATCGACCAAAGTAAACGTGCAATATATGAGTGGTTTAATAGAATGGGAGGAAAACGTAAGATGAATTGGCAAAGACTAACCGAGATACTTAAAAGGGTAAACTTTCCTGAAAACGGAAAGATTATCTCAATGTTCTAAACAACAAATAAGGCATAAAGCCTATCTTACCTTTCGGGAGCCGGATGCGGTAGCTCTGCATGTCCGGTTCTGAGGAGGGGCCTAATTGAGCGATTGGTTAGGTCTACTCACATTTTAATGTTTGTTAAATTAAGGCTTTTTTTTTGACACGTTCTAATTTTAAGAATTCAATAATATCATTGTGTAGCATTTCATAAAAACAAAGCAGTTCCCCTATGTAACGTGAAGTAAATTCATATTGTGTGGTTCTTAGTTCATTTTGTAAAATCATACATTTATGAATATCACAATCACTTTCTGAATTGTCTTCTTGTATATGGTTTCTGCCGCTACCACCTTCCATTAAGGATTTTAAGCTAGCAACTACCGGTAAAAGCTTTGTTTGGTGTTCCCAGCTATTATGTGATTTTTGGGTCACTTTAGAAGTATTGCTTGAATTATTAAGATTAGCTTTTTTGTGTTTTGATTGTGGGGTATTATTTTTGTCATAATGTGTCTTCACTGTTTTGATTGTTCAAATGGTGCGTATGAATTAGATTAGTTTGTCGACTTTAGCTAATTTCTACGTTTTATATTACCTTATGCAATATCACCGGATCTATATTTAGCTCGGATTATTTAATAAATCTAGTATTATTTTTGCTTTAAATTGAAATTTTATTAAATATATTTGGTCTATCGAACAAAATAGAGATAATGAATATAAATAAACTCAAAGTTATTAAAAATCGTTATAAATGCCACAATATTCATTATTGAATAATCGGTATTTTTCCCTCTAGTGCTTGTTCCATGTGGGTTCTTACTGACTTAACATTAAGCCTTGCATAAATTAGAATAGACTTAATACTTTTATGACCAAGAGTTTTACCAATTATATTTGTATCAATATTTTCACTTGCCATCCAGTTGGCTAAGGTTCTACGAAGATCGTGTATTCTCAAGTTTTCTATTTTTGCTTTACTCGCTAATTATTTCTTTTGTGTCGGTTTCTTTTTTTCTTCTTTCTAATATCTCTATAGCTGGTGGCAATAGTGGTATTACATGCGGTTTCCCATTTTTAGTATTTGGAATTTCCCAAGTCTTTTTTCCCAATTAATATCTTTCCACGCCATTGCCAATACATTTCCTTTCCTAGCAGCAGTATAAAGAGAAATACAAACATAATCTCTCATTAACGGTGTAGCATTTTTAAATGCTTAAAAAAAAGCTTGTATTTCTTTTTCTAATAAGTATCTAACTCGTTCTTCTTCATCATTAAGTGTTATATTATCATCATATATAGGGTTCTTTCCAAGAAAACCCTATGTAATAAGTTTATTAAATATTCTTTTAAACCTTTCCACTGCTACGTTTGCAGTTCTAAGTTTTTTAGCCTGAGTTAAGTCATTACTTTAATTTGTACCTAGCGTTTATTTTTTTACCATAATAAAAAGTTTTACTACCGCCATAAGATGCTATTAATACTAAGCCTTCTAATTTATCGTCTTTATATTTTACTTGAACTTCTTTGGGCATTGTAATTTTAATAAGCTCGCTATGTGTAAAATGAAATGAGTCCTTATTCATAATTATTTTTTAATTTAAATTTTATATTTAACCATAAGTTGACGCGGATATAACTCGATTAAAAAGGATATGCAAGTCCTAATTTTAAAAAATATTATGGCATTGCTAACTAAAAACAGATTAGTTAATAAATTAACATCATTGCAAAAAAATTCATAGCAATTGACGAAATTATAATGTTTCCAATATGTTCCATTTAATTAAAATTTGACTTGGAATTTAATAATAATTGCTAGATAAGGCAATCTAAAATAGTATTCAAGGACTATTTGAATAAAATGGATTAAAACGTTATAACTATTAGGATTTCAGAGGGTAAATAAGAAGAAATTATGATAGTTCTCGAATTATATAAAAATAGACCCTCTGCCTGTCATACAGCAGGTCGTAGGTTTGAACCCCTTTGTCTCCACCAAATATCTTCAGGCTTTCCAACCTTTCTAAATTTTCTAAAAATTCTATATGCTGCAAATAAACTAATTGTTCAAATTAAGTAAGTTTTTATTTATAACTAAATATTTTATTATTAATTTTGAGCTATAAACAAACATATAGTTGAAAAATAATTGTTACCATCTATTTTTATGAAAACTAGATTAGTTGTTTTGCAATTTTTAACCTATATAATCTATCACTAGATAAAATAAAGATATGCTTGATCAAGTAAAACAAAATCAAATAAATAGTGCTGCTTGGGCTGCTTGTGATACTTTTCACGGTGTGATGGATGCAGCAAATTATAAAGATTACATATTAGTAATGTTATTCTTTAAATATATTTCAGATGTTTGGAAAGTGCATGCAAAAAAATATGAAGAAAAATATAAAGACGAACCTTTAAGAGCCGAACAACAATTAAAACGAGAACAATTTGTAATACCACAAGGTATAGATTTTTATGATGTTTTCGGACAACTCTGCTAAATTAGGTGAAGTATTGCGTGTCGATTTTAACTCAGAATATAATTTATGTAAGATCAAAGAACGAAATCGTCGTTTAAAAATGCTGTTAGAAGATTTTAACAAACCGGAATTAGATTTAAATCCCGATAGAGTTAGTGCAGATATTATAGGCGAATGTTATATTTATCTAATATAACGCTTTGTTTCAGATGCAGGCACAAAAGCCGGAGAATTTTATACTCCTGCTGCCGTATCAACTTTACTTGCCAAGCTTGCTGCTCCGGAGTCCGGCAATACAATTTGTTATCCGGCTTGTGGCTCCAGGTTCACTATTAATTAGAGCGGCTAAAGAAGTGGAGGATGATAATTATGCACTTTACGGTCAAGAAATGACTAATACAACATGGGAATTAGCACAGATTAATATGTTTTTGCACGCGGAAGGCGGAGCACATATTTATTGGGGTGATACACTAAATCATCCGGCGTTACTTGAAAACGATAAGATTATGGAGTTTGATATAGTTGTTGCCAACCCGCCTTTTAGTTTAGAAAAATGGGGGCATGAAAACACAGCTAATGATGAGTATAATCATTTTGAGCGTGGTATCCCTCCTAAAAGTAAGGGAGATTATGCCTTTATTTTGCATATGATTAAAACCACTAAGCCGCGGAGTGGACGTGCTGCTATAGTAGTACCGCACTGCGTATTATTGCGTGGGGGAAGCGAAGTTTTAATTCGTCAGAGTTTAATTGAAGATAATCTATTATATGCAGTAATTGGTCTGCCTGCTAATCTTTTTACTTCAACTAGTATTCCTGTTGTTATTTTAGTATTTGATCGCTCAAGAGAAGAGAAAGGAGAAAACGAACAACGAAAAGATATATTATTTATCGATGCTAGTGGATTTTTTAACGCAGGTAAAGGGCAGAATTTTTTAGAAGACGAGCATATTAATAAAATTGTTGATACTTATAAAAATAGAAAAATCATTGAAAAATATTCTCATCGAGCAAATATCGAAGAAATTCGTGAAAATAAATATAATTTAAATATTCCCCGTTATATTGATACATATGAGAATGAGGAAGAAGTTAACATAGCAGAACTGCAACAATAAGAAATCCAATAATTCGAAAAAGATTTAGTAAATATACGTTCACAGTTGGATATTCATCTAAAAGAGCTTGGGGTTGTTAAAGGATGATTCAAGAGTACCCTTAGAGAGATAGCTTATATTCAACGTGGTAAGTTTTCTATTCGTCCAAGAAATGACCCTAGATATTACGGTGGTGAAATTCCTTTTATCCAAACTGGTGATATACCTAAGTCAAGTAGTGACGTTAGATATTATAAACAGACTTTAAACGAAAAAGGCTTAAAAGTAAGTAGATTATTTCCTAAAGGAACTATTGTATTAGCAATTGCAGCTAACATAGGAATTACTGTAATACTTGATTTTTTGATTCAGCCTTTCCCGATAGTATTGTAGGTATAACGCCTAAAAATAATGTTTATTATGCTGTTTTTGAAATGCGGGTAGAGTCAAAATACGTAAAGGTAGTATACGTATATGTGATATTGTATTATTCGTTAATGGCAGACCTTTTGTAGTAATTGAATGTAAATCGCCTATCGAGCCATTAGATCAAGCTATATCTCAGCATATATGTAATCAAAAATCAGATGAAATACCGCATCTTTTTCATTATGCTCAATTATTAATTGCTATAAATAAAAATGAAGCGAAATATGTTACTGTAGGCAGCTCGGACAAATATTGGAGTATTGGGCGAGAAGAGGGAGAAAAAAACAAAATATCAATATTATACGTAATTTAATTAACAAGCTGTTAACTGAAGAGGTCAAAAATCTTCTTTAGGCCGGTGATTTTGCTATTTGTAGAAATTATTTTGATAAACAACAATTAGCAGGTAACGTAGCACCTACCGAGCAAGATAAAGTACTTTATGCTCTATGTCGTCCTGAAAGATGACTTGATTTAGTTAAAAATTTTTGTGTTTTTGATAATGATGTAAGAAAAATAGCTCGTCATCATCAATTTTTCGGCACGCATGCAACTATAAAAAGGATAGGAGAACGTGAAAAGCATAACATTAGAAAAGGTAGGGTAATATGGTACACGCAATGTACGGGCAAATCTTTAACAATGGTAATGATTGCCAAATGTCTACTAAAATCCGCTAATCTTGTGAGTCAACGTATCATAATTATAACCGATAGAATTGAACTTGACGGACAAATCGAAAGTACTTTTAAAGCTTATGGACTTGAACCTAAACTTGCAACTATATCGGCAGAGCTAATTAAATTAATCAGAAGCGATGTATCTATTATAACTACGGTAATTAATACATTTCAGTTCTTGAAGATTATTATAAAGATTCTAATGATAAGATCTTGGCTCTTATTGACGCAGGTCATCGCACTCAATACGGTGATTTAGCAGATAACATGAGAACTATTTTGCCTAACGCTTGTTATATAGCATTTGCCGGTACACCGCTTTTAAAAGAGCAAAAAAACACTATGAGAAAGTTTGGTGGGCTAATTCATAAATATACTATAAAAAGTAAGTTCTGAAGTTGTTATATCTTCTACTGATGACCGGGACGGTTATAAAGATATTGAAAGCGAAAATGAAATAGATAAATTTATAAAAAACATGAGGGAACAATATGGAGCAAAATTCAATAATAGAATTATTAAAAATTACTAACCGGTTTTGATGCACCGCGTAATGTCGTTATTTACATATGCAAAGAATTAAAAGAACATAATCTTTTACAAGCAATTACTCGTGCGAATCGTCTATTTGAAGAAAAAGGGAAAACTAAAGAATACGGTTACGTAATTGACTATGTAGGGTTATCGAATCAATTAAAACAAGCACATCAATTTTATGAAAATTATGGTTTAAACAATTTTGATAGAGAAGATTTAGAAGATGCTATATTTTTTGTAGATGATAAATTGAAAGCATTTTTTCCGTTACTACAAGAAATTAAAAATATTTTTATAAATGTGCCTAACGATTTGGATTTTGAACAGCCCGAACAACATTTAGCCGATGAAGCTATACGTAATAAGTTTTATTTCTTGTTGAATAAATTTAAAAATCTGATTTCTATAACTTCTAATTCTTATGAATTTTATGAAGAAAAAGAACGAGTTTATTTACAATATGAATAAAATTTAATAAGCTCAAAGAGATAGTGGAAAAGCGTTATAAAGAAAAACCGGATAAAAAAATATATACCGCTCAAATCATGAACTTGCTTGATGAGTATGTTATTGCTGGTCATATTACTAAAACTGAAGCGGTTAACATTTTGGACGATGAAATATTTGAACAATTTATCAAAAGGACAGATATCACGGTCATGGATATGGCTAATCAAATACAAGATACTATTAAGGATTATATCGATATCGATCCTGCCTTTTATCAAAAATTTTCTACCATTATAGATAACACAATAATACAGCATCATAATAAACGTTTATCGGATAGTGATCTTTTAAATAGAGTTAAAAAAATAAGAGCTGAATTTAAAAATGATGTGCCAAGTGAACTCAGCACTAACAAAACAATAATAGCTTTTTATAGAAAAGCACTTAGCTTCTTACAGAATCGAAAAGATCAAAATCAGCGTGAAAATGCCATTCAAATTGCTCTTGATACCTATGACATCATTAAGCAGAAAATAATTGTTCATTGGACAAAAAATACTTCCATTTTAAATGAAAAATTCAATTGATGATTATTTTGTTGATGTTGTTAAAAAAGAAATGAGGATTGACTTTAATAATGAAAATTTAAGTGATGTTGTGGAAAGCCTAATTGATTTTGCTAAAGATCATGAAGCTAAATGATTTGGCTTAAATAACGCAAATAGCGAATTATTGCATAATGCGCTATTGTAGAATTTTTAAGCTATCAATATTTATATAATATCTGTAGTTGTATTATCGTAATATTTTCCTAATATGTCTAAAGCGTTTTGGTCATAGTCATTTTGAGCTTCCATATGCCATACCGGTTCATAATCGCGAGCTGCTAAAAAATGTTTTGTATAATGTTTTAATTCTCTCTCACCTGAGTTACCAAGTTTGTATGAAAGTGTATAAGAAATGGTGGGTTGATTTGGGGCTTTTTCTATTTTTTATTGAATATAATTATACTGTAATTCGTTTGTATTGCCTATAATGTGGATATGCAATTTATGCGTCTGTTGTAAGTTATATAGCTCTGTTAGCTTTTCAGGTGCTATTTTGCACATAGCATTCCAGCCTTTATCAAAACCTCATTATCTCATATAGGATTACCGTTTTTTCCTTGTATAAGCTCATTCATTTTCTTACGAAATTTTGCGGTAGTTATTTTACCAGTTTTATACTGATCTATTATTCCGTTAGTTTTTCTTCTTCTTTTGCCATAGTAGCAATATCCGGTATACTTAGTCCGCTGTATTCGCTAAATTTTATTATAGCGAGTTCCCTCTTGGTTAAAATTACCTGAGAATATTTAAAAACATGAGCTTTTATCATAGTGATTACCTATAAATTGTTAGTTTTAAAAATATAAAATTGTTAAATAAAAAATCAATATTATAATATTAAGAAATCATAATTTAGGGTAAAATAATGAGTTTAAAAGCGGCTTGGCTAGATACGCCTCTTGGTTCTATGCTGGCAATTAGTGATGAAAAATTGCTTTATTTGCTAGAGTTTGTTGATAGAAGAGGTTTGGAGCGTGAAATTGAGAGGCTAAGGATTAAGACAGAATCTGCTATTATTCCTGGAAGCACTGAACCGATTTTAATGATTGAAGAGGATCTTCAATTGTACTTTAACGGTACTTTACAAAAATTTAATACGCCTATATGGCTTTTAGGAAGCCCATTTCAAAAAATGGTTTGGCAAGAATTAATTAATATACCTTACGGTGAAACACGAAGCTATTTAAATCAGGCTAAAGCTTTGGGCAAACCTAATTCTTATAGAGCTGTTGCAAATGCTAATGGTATGAATCAGTTAGCAATCATTGTTCCTTGTCATCGTATTATTAATAGCAATGGCAAACTTGGAGGCTATAGCAGGGGATTACATCGTAAAAAATGGCTTATTGAACATGAGAGAAAATTTACAACAAATTAGAAATATTTTACTTGAGAATGCTACTATTCCTGTAGAACGTAGAGCGCTATTCTTGAACACTAGAGAAGGAGAGTATGGAGAGCATGACTGATTTATTGGTGTTACCGTGCCGACTTTACGTACAATAGCTAAAAGTTATTATAATTTGGATATGGAGGATTTAAGTTAACTTATTACTTCAGAATTTAATGAAGAGAGATTTTTAGCATTAGCTATTTTGATTATGCAATATCAGACAGCACAAGATAAAGAGTTTTTGTATAATTTTTATTTAAACAATATAAAACACGTAAATCATTGGAATTTAGTGGATGCATCAGCTCATCATATAATCGGAGCTTATTTATGGGATAAAGAAAAGGATTATCTCTTTACATTAACAAAATCGGAAATTCTATGGGAAAGACGAATAGCTATAGTTGCTACTTGGTATTTTATCAAAAATAATACATTAAATACGACTTTTGAAATAGCAAAATTACTCTTAAACGATAAACATGATTTAATGCATAAAGCAGTAGGTTGGATGCTACGTGAAGCAGGAAAAAAAGATGAAAAACAATTAATAGATTTTTTGGATTGTTATACTTTACAAGTGCCAAGAACCGCAGTTCGTTATGCTATAGAGAGATTACCACAAGAAGTGTACAAAAAATATCTTTTAAAAAACTAGATTTATATTTAATCTATGCTAATATTTCATTTTAATTTATTAAGGGTATTATTATGCTAAAAACATTACTAATTAGTTTTATAACTTTAATTTGTGCAGTAAGCTATGCTGATAACCAAACAGCTCAAAATCCTAATGCTACAAATTCTTCTTCTGATCAGCCCGATGATTTACCTGCAGAGGCAGCCGTTCACTTTGCACAGCCTTGGGCAAGACCTACAACAAATGTGCAAGGTAAAGTTAGCAATTCTGCTATGTATTTTACATTAATAAATAGTAGAAGTAAGAGTTATAATTTAGTGAATATATCTTCAGATAAGATAAGTGGAATAGAAATTCATCAAACAATTAATGATCAAGGGGTTAGTAAAATGGTAAAAGTGGATTATCCATTTTTAATTGCCGGTAATATTAGTGTTGATTTTAAGCCTGGTGACATGCATATTATGCTTTATGACCCAAAAGTAGATTTAAATGTAGGAGATGAGTTTAAAATAACCTTTTTCTTTGATGACAATACACGAAAAATAGTGAATGTTAAAGTCGCAAATGACAATCCGTATAATAAAACGGGGAATTGAAGATTATTGTTGCATGGTGCACTCTTCTATGTCATGCCCACAAAGGCGGGAATCCAGTAAAACCTATAAAAAACTTGTTTTTTTAGGTTTAATGTGTAATTTTTATATCAATATTAAGGTTATTTTTTCTGGATTTCGGCTTTTAGCTAAGAATGACATAGGACACTATACACATGACCCTAGAAATTACCGGAACTGAGTTAATTAAATCTAAACTTATAGATGCTCCTGAACGTTCAGGGGTTTATCGAATGTTTGATGTTAACAAGCAAGTTATCTATGTTGGTAAAGCTAAAAATTTAAAGAAACGCCTTACTAATTACATTAAAAGCAATTTAGATAATAAGACGCTTCGGATGATTGCAAATACTTGTTTTTTAGAGTATAGCATCACTAATTCCGAAGTTGAAGCACTACTTTTAGAAGCACAGCTAATCAAGAAATTTCAGCCGAAATTTAATATTCTTCTTAAGGACTACAAGTCTTTTCCTTTCATTAAGTTACGTTTAGATCATGATTTCCCACAATTACTAAAATATCGAGGTAAAACTCTAAGTGACGGGAAGTTTTTTGGTCCTTTTGCCTCGAGTGCGGAAGTTAATACTACTTTGACCGAACTACAAAAAATTTTTAAATTACGTTCCTGCACGGATAATTACTTTAATTCACGTACTCGCCCTTGCTTACAATATGAAATAAAACGTTGTTATGCTCCTTGCGTCGGTAAAATAAACAAGGAAGACTATAGAGACTTAGTAACTCAGGTTAAAGATTTCTTACAAGGTCGCACTAAAGAACTCCAAGAGAACCTATCTAGAAAGATGGAAGAGCTAAGTAGTCAGATGCGTTTTGAAGAAGCGGCAGAAATTAGAGATCGCATTAAAGCACTTAGTTATGTGCAGCTTAAGGCAGGGGTTTCAGATGTCGTTAAAGACGCAGATATAATCGCTATTGTGGACAAGAACGGGCATTATTGCGTGGAAGTGTTTTTATATAGGGAAGGGCAAGCATGCGGTAATATTCCTTATTTTCTTACTTCTACCGAAAATAGTACCAAAGAAGAAGTATTAGAATATTTTTTATTACAATTTTACCAAAAACAACACGTGCCTGCGGCAATTATAATTAATCATGAAATTAATGATAAAGAGAATGTGATAGAGGCGATTAAGAAAATCAACAATATACTTCAGCTTAATATTACAGTACCTAATAAAGGCGGTAAGGCTAAATTAGTTCAAAATGCCGAGACAAATGCTTTATTTTCTCTAGAGCAGTATTTGAAGAAATTTGCAAAAAATCAAGAGATTATGTTTGAAATTAAAGAGCTATTTGGTCTTTCTGAAATTCCTGAAAGAATTGAGATTTATGATAATAGCCATATTCAAGGTAAGTTTGCGGTTGGAGTGATGGTAGTTGCTAGTAAAGTCGGTTTTGATAAAAAAGAATATCGGGTTTTTAATGTCCATGCTCCCTCTCTCGTATGTCATTCCCGTGAAAGCGGGGATCCAAAAAGGTTAATGGATTCCTGCTTTCGCGGGAATTGCATAAAGAACTGCAGGGGTGACATAAAAGGTGACGATTATGAGATGCTCCGGCAAGTCCTAACAAGGCGGCTTACAAGGTTAAGGCAAGAGCCGCATAAATTGCCAAGCTTAATGATTATAGACGGCGGCAAAGGGCATTTAGGCGTCGTTAAAGAGGTGATGGATAAATTTGAAATGAATATTCCTTTTGTTTGTATGTCAAAAGGAGTAGATAGAAATGCCGGTTTTGAACAGTTCCATGTGATAGGTAAGGAAGTATTTACTCTAGATAAGAATTTGCCGGTTATGAAATATTTACAAATCTTGCGAGATGAGGCACATAATTTTGCCATAAAGAATCATAGACTAGGTAGATCACGTGCTATAAAAATATCAAGCCTTGACGATATAGAGGGCATAGGTGAAACTCGAAAAAAAGCATTACTGCATTATTTCGGTTCGTATAAAGCAGTATGTGACGCAACCATAGATGAGCTTGCTAAAGTAAATGGCATTAACAAGTTACTTGCTGAGATAATTTTTAATGCTTTGCACAGAAAAAACTAATATTATAACTCATGAAAAACCTAGTTGTATGAGTCGCTATGTCATTCCCGCGTAGGCGGGAATCCAGTCACTAAAAAGTATAGACATACTAAATTTTAAAAATTAAAAGCTCGATTTTCTACTTGTCACTGAATTCCTGCTTCCGCAGGAATGATATCGCGCAGGTTTCTGGATGCATGCAATAAGGCCAGCTTTTTATATCCTAAATAGGATCTTTAAGTTCTTGGCATGCTTCGCCTATTAATTTAGGTTCATCATTCTGAGATAAATCATTAATATTAAATTTAGTTAAGTCAGGATAATATGGAGTCATTGTACCATGAATAGAATAATTTAAAGTTCCTGTCATTAAAGAGTTAACAGCATAATTTTTTTGCTTAGTAGAGTAATACATATTACGCATATTTTCTGAATACGTAGCTATATCAGCTAAAGTGCTGCCATTAACGTCATCACGTGAATTAAGCTTAAATTTTATTCTCCCATTCTCGTCTTCAATAGGAATTATTATGCTATATTTTCCTTCAATACTATTTTGCTTAGACATAAAATCCTCATAATTCAATTATTAACCTTGAGTTAATATATTAAATTATTTAAAACTTTAAGTAATATATTTTATATGACTTTCCTCGTAATGACATTAGAATACCACCATCCTAGAATAAATATCACAAGACTCACCATCGTCCCTATAAACACTCCTCTAAGGTTGAAATATTGCAACGATAAAGAATAATATTCCCATATTAAGAAGATAGCTGTTCCGCCAAGTGATGATAAGACCATTATAGTTTTAGATGTTCTGATACCAAAAAGCGTTGTTATTAACGGTACTAATATTACCGGTCCCCAGAAACCAGTGAAGAATACTACTAAGTCAATTACATTACTAAATTTTAAAGCTACAATTATTGCAAAACTTCCTATTATAACGTTAATAATTTGAGCAATTAATAATAATTTTTGCTGATTTTTAACCTTAAAAATAGGATTGATTATATCTTTAACAATAGCTATAGAAGTAACGTTTAAATCAGAATCAGCAGTAGACATAACGGCAGCTAAGAGTCCGCTCATTACTATCCCTTGAATTAAAGTCGGGATGATTTGGTTGATTAAATAAGGTAATACTAAATTTGACGGTTGGTTTGGATAAAGCTTATAAGCAATTAAACCATTTAAAGTAATGCAAATCAAGAAGAAAAAATATATAGCGGATTTTGCATATATTGCTTTAGTTGTTTGCGTAGGATTTTTATTAATTAAAGCTCTTTGAATAAATGTAGGATATAGATTCATGACGCTAAAACTTAAAGCTGCTGCAATTGTATAAGAAAGTAGGTTGCTCTGATCAAAATTTGCATTTTCCGTAGGTAGGTTATTAATAAAATCTACAAAACCGATTTTATTTAAACTGATAAAAGTTATGGTTGGTATAGCGATTATCATCGCCAAAAATTGTAGTAAATTAGTAAAAACAATAGATTGTAAACCGCCTATTGTAGTATATATAAGTACTATACTATAACTTAAAATTACCCCATTTACATCATTTATTTCTAAGATATATTGAAAAATATAGCCGCTTACGCTTATTTGAGCAGCCAAAAACCCCACTGAAACGATAACCGAACTAACCCCTCCGATAAAACGACCTATATTACCGTAATATGTACTCAGGATATCGCCGATGCTTTCAGCTCCGTAATGTTTGGCAATTAAAGGCACTATATAGATTGCAATTAATATATCTATAGGTATTGTAAGTATAAGAGCGTAAGCATAATATTCATGCCCCAAAAAAGCCTTTTCCATAATGCCGAAAGTGGTGGCTCCTCCGACAGAACTTACAAATATCGTAGCTATTAATAACAGCTTACTATTTTGCGCTTTACTTTCAACATTTGCATAGTTCTTAAAACTACTATGTTTAGCTCGGTAATATATACCAATAAGTAGAATAGATATTAGGTATATGAATACGATAATATTATCAATAGGTAAATTAAACATAAATTAGATTTTAAAGCTCAAACTTAGCATTTGTTCACAATATATATGTAGTCAAGAATGCTAGATTTATAATTATGTGTCATAATCTGTTCCAAGAAGTTCAGTATCCGGTGTCCAAATATCTTGGTTGGGATCATATTTATATATTTTACCGTGGGGTTTAATTTTTTTTCGGTAGTTTTTTTCTTTAGGGGATAGTTAGCGTTTGATTGAGTTGTAGTTTTTATATTTTTACAATATTTATGTATTTTAAAAATACCTATTTTAAGTTGCGGCATAATTAACCTTTATTTATGTAAAAAATAAAATCATTATTAACATTAATCAATAATTATTTCAAATAAAACATAATAAAAATTAATAAGTCAATATTTTTTAAATTAACCTATATTAAAATAGTTCTATATGTCATTATTGAGTATGTTTAAGAAACCTATTCATGTACTTCACCAGCTAATTCAAGTCCCAACTCTTCAGGATTTTCATCAGCAACCACAACAATTTTAGATATTTTTGAACCGGTATAGAAATTTGTAGTATCATTTAATTTTTCTATATCTTTAGTGGTAACAAGAGAATTATCTATTGTGCTAGAATTATTATTTTGAGACGCTATTGCAAGGCTTAAAAAAGCTTTTAATTCAGGTTTATCATCGGGTACTAATTTTATTAGTTTTTTATCTCGATGATCTGCTCCATATTATTAAATTTAACCATTTCTGTGTAGCCTTCATGAATAACTAATTGAAGAGGTGTATATCCATCTAAATCTTTTAAATCTGTTGAAGCTCCTTTTTCTAGTACAAATTCAGCTATATCATAAAGTTTGCGGTAAATAGCCTTATGTAGAACTGTATTATTAAACGAATCTTGAATATTGATATCATCACCTTGATGATCTAAAACCTTTTTTATAAGATGTTTTAGTTGAGCGGTTTGAAAAAACTTGGATTGGTAAAAAGAATATGCTCCGTAAGTGATGTGAAATTGTTCGAATAGTTTATCTAGTGTAATGTTGTAGCCGGAGTCTTGTGCAGAAGATGAGGGTATCAGTGGTACTTCTTGAATGGCCGATAAACTAATGCTAGGGATAAAATTGTAAGAAGCAATAGGAGTTAGGATGTCGTCTTGCTCTAGTAAGGTAATACCCAGACACCATACCTGTATCATAAGAAGATGTTTGTTCTGTTATTAGAGTAGCCATGTTCGTTTCTATTTCTCTAACTTTAGCCATCAAATTACTATAATCATTTACCTTAAATTAATATATTAAATAATATGAATTTTCAAGGTGAAAATCACTTAAAAAAAAATCCATAAAATCATTGGATTAAGCTTTGTTGTGTGGTTCGATGTTATTCCTGTATGGCGTTGTTATGTGGATCAATTCCCCCTCTGTCATCCCGCGACTTGATCGCGGAATCCATTCTAAAATACTAATATTAGTATTTTAAATTATTTTTTTGGATACCGTGATCAAGCCATGGTATGACATCTTAATAATTTAACTCATCCTTGTTAAAAACCCTTGACTCCTTGATATTCCTATAATATCCTATAATTTCCCATTAAATCCCAAATTAACCCAATGAATGTATTTTTATCTAAGTATGTAAATGGTGTTGATAAAAAGAGTAGGGTGTCGGTGCCGGCGAATTACCGTGCGGTACTAGGGAAAGAATTATTTAACGGTGTAATTGCTTATCCGTCGATTAGGAATAATTGTATAGAGGTGTGTGGTATTTCGCATATCGAGAAATTAAGGCAGATGATAGAGACGCTTGATCCTTATTCCGAGGAGCGTGATGCGTTTGAGACTATGATATTCGGGGAAGCTGTACAACTTTCCTTTGATGGGGAGGGAAGAGTTATATTGCCGCAATCTTTAATGAAGCATGCAGGAATCGAAGAGCAAGCATGTTTTGTAGGTAAAGGGGTGATTTTTGAGATTTGGCAGCCGCAGAATTTTGAGAAATATTTAAATGCCGCTCAAAAAATTGCTCATGAAAAGCGGTTAACTCTAAGGAATGCTCATTAATGATACAATCTCACGTGCCTGTAATGCTAAATGAAATGTTAGAGGCCTTAAGCCCAAAAGATGGTGAGTCTTATTTAGATTGTACGTTTGGAGCAGGAGGATATAGCAAAGCAATATTAGAAAGCTGTAACTGTTATGTCACAGCCTTGGATCGTGATCCAAACGTGATTAAAAGAGCCGAAGAAATTCAGCAAAATTACGGTGAGAGATTTGATTTTGTAGAAACAAATTTTGCGGATAGTTTTGCAAAGCTTAAGGAAAAAAAATTTGATGGGATAGTGCTGGATTTAGGTGTTTCATCAATGCAGTTAGATATAGCAGATAGAGGATTTTCGTTTTTGCATGACGGACCACTCGATATGCGTATGAGCGGGCAAGGGCTTAGTGCCGAGGAGTTTGTAAATACGGCAGAGGAAAAAGAGCTAGCTGACGTAATTTACAAATACGGAGATGAGCGCTTTTCACGAAGAATTGCTAAGAGAATTGTAGAATATAGAAAAACGGCGAGCATTGATAGTACAGGCAAGTTAGCCGAGATTGTTAGAAGTAGTATAGGATTTAGAAAAGGCAAAATTGATCCTGCAACTAAAACCTTTCAAGCCATTAGGATTTATGTAAACGATGAGCTTGGGGAGTTAGAGCAGTTTTTAGTGAATGTAAAAAATATATTAAAGAAAGACGGACGTTTAGTTGTGGTGTCTTTTCACTCTTTAGAAGATAGGATAGTTAAGAATTTCTTTAAAGAAAATTCGGAAAAGCCGGTAGTAAGATCAAAATATGCTAAAGATGACATGACGATTGATCCAAATAAATGGCTTAAGATTATTACTAACAAAGCTCTAGCACCGTCAGATAAAGAAGTAGGGCTAAATATTAGAGCGAGATCGGCAAAACTTCGAGCAGCAAAAGCGATATATGAGTAATGAATTATGAGTATAAGCAAGCTTCACTATTTAACATTATTGATAACAATTATAGCAATATGTAGTTTGTTTAGCATAAAGGAGCGAGTCTCAACTCTTGATTATCAATTAAGTAGTGTTGTAAAACAGATAAATAGTGAGAATAATAATATTCATATTTTAAAAGCAGAGCAAGCTTATCTACTTTTGCCGGCTAGATTGGAAAAACTTGCGGCGGCTTATTTAAAATTAGAAACAGTTAAATCTTATCAAATGATCAAAGATCCGTTAGGGCCAAATATCGATCAAAATATTAAATTTAATCATAATATTAGTATTTCCAAGAGTAGTAAATGGCGTTACAAAAGAATTACAAATAATAAGTATATACAGACTGTTTCGAGTAGAGTGAAGGATACTCGATGAACTTCAAAAATTGGCTATGTCATCCTACTAAGTACTGCGGTACTCACGTATTCAGTATACGCTCCATTTCTTGTCTTGTGGATTCCTTGCTCTTTTTGCAGTTGATCTTCGTATCTTGGTAGGATTGTTGCATGGCTTGGAAAAAGCGTTCGATGTCATTCCCGCGAAAGCGGGAATCTAGGGTAAAGCGAGATAAATCGAGCTTTTCAAAAAATCTTGATTTCAAAGATTTTTTACTTTTCGAATCAAGTTTTGAAAAGGTTTTAAAGTACTGGATTCCCGCTTTCGTGGAAATGACATAAGGATTGCAGAAATATTAGTGTTTGAAACACCATAAATAACATATGAAACAAATTTTGGAAAAATGGAAACCTACAATTAAAAGTCTAACAATTTGGAATGTTTGTAGTAAAAATACAAAAATCCGATTATTAATGGTTATTTGTGTCTTTTCTTTTCTTTTTTGTACTTTATCTTACAGATTGATAATCGTTGCTACGAATGTTTACGATAAAAATATTAATTCCTTTAAAAAAAATCATCAATTTAGAAAAGAAATAGTTGATCGAAACGGTAATTTATTAGCAGTGAACCTACCTTCTGCCTCATTATTTGCTAATCCACAAATAGTACTTGATCCTGAAACTTCCGTAAAAAAGCTAGCAGAAATTTTACCTGATATTAATAAAGCTAAATTACTTGCAGAACTTAAGTCAAATAAAAGCTTTATATGGGTAAAAAGGGATTTACTACCTAGTCAGCAAGAAAAGATCACTAGCCTTGGGTTACTTGGTTTTGAATTTGAAGAAGAGCAGAAACGAATTTATACCTTTTCTAATTTATTGTCGCATGTTGTCGGTTATGTAGGTAGAGACTCGGTAGGGCTTAGTGGCTTAGAGCTCGCTTATGATAAGTATTTAACTAATTCTGATTATGAATTAAACGAACCAAAGAATCGGAAAGAACCGCTTCAATTATCTATTGATATCAGATTACAAAGTATTTTAAGTGAGGAGATTGATAAAACTTTAAAGCAATTTAAGGCCATAGGAGCAGTAGGCATTATTGCTGATCCAAATAATGGCGAGATTTTAGCATTAGTAAATAAGCCTGATTTCGATCCGCATTATCCGAGTTTAGCCAAACCGGAAGAGCTGTTTAATATAGCAAGTCTCGGCATTTACGAAATGGGTTCGGTGTTTAAGGCATTAACTATGGCAGTCGGCTTTGATACCGGTGCAATAAATATGAATGATGCTTATGATATAAGTTATATGAAAGTAGGAGGATTCCAGCTTAAGGATTATACGCCAAGGCAAGGATGGCATAGTGTACCTGAGATTTTTCTATATTCTTCAAATATTGGCACAAGTCAAATTATGCTTGAAATCGGTAAAAGCAATTTTAAAAAATACTTAAAGAAATTAGGTCTATTAGATCAGTTACAAATAGAATTACCTGAACGAGGTACTCCGTTATTTCCTTCCGAGAAAAGATGGAATGAGTTAACGAGTGTTACTATGTCGTATGGCTACGGCATTTCGATTAGCCCTTTGCATTTTGTTAGAGCAATGTTACCGGTTGTTAACGGCGGTACTTTATATGATCTTACTTTATTAAAAAGAAAGGATAAAAAAGTAATAGGTACAAAAGTTTTTAGTGAAAATACCTCCACCCAAATGAAGAAATTATTTAGAGCGGTAGTCAAAGAAGGTAACGGTAAAAGAGCAGAGGTCAAAGGCTATCTTATCGGCGGTAAGACCGGTACGGCAGAAAAACTTTCACAAGGGGCAGGGGGAAAAAAGAAATATCTAAAAAATAGTAGAGCGTCATCGTTTTTAGGTATGCTGCCTGCATCTAACCCGCAATATATTATTTTTATTAGATTTGATGAGCCGAAACCGACTAAAGAAAGCTTTGGCTTTGCAACTGCAAGTTGGACAGCTGCCCCTACTGCCGGTAGAGTATTTGAACGTATGATATCTTTATATGGTTTAGAACCGATAGAACAAAGTGAGGAAGAAAGTTAAAATATTACCTAATAATTATAGATTTTGTCATTGCGAGCAGGCATTGTTGCGTAGATCGGTAAAACCTACTTGATGTCATTCCCGCATATGCGGGAATGACATAAAACGATATGTGCAACAAAAAGCCTAAATTTTCTGGCAATGACGCATTTATAAGCTAAAAAGGAGGTTTTTATATGTCAAAAAATAAAAATATAACAGATAAACTTAGTATACCTATCCCACGGCTTAAGTCTTTTTATCCTACGACAACAATAAATAATATTATATCAAAACAACTATTTATATCCACAAGTTCCGAGGCACAAGAAGAATTAGAGCTTAGCGATAATGATAAAAGACCTAACCCTAGTTGTTGTGAGTTATTGTAGAATCCATATTCATTTTTTAAAACTGTACAAAATAGAAAATTAATTTATATTTTGTATACGGTTGATATGGTTGTTGGGTGGTTGCGATTTTTCTATTGTCACCCCGTGGTTTGACCACGGGGTCCAGTAAAAATGACCACACAAAATGTTGTTTATATAGATCCCGCGATCAAGTCGTGGGATGACAACCTAATTGCCGATCAAGTCGCGGGATGACACAGTACAAAACTATATAACAAAAAACTATTTATGTTAAAGATAAAACAGGAAATATATAAAAATAGCTTACAAATAATATTAAAATTGCTGTTTGCTTTGCTATGTTTTTTTATAATATTATTTCCGTTAGTGAGTTATAAAATAAATATTCAAAGCAGAATCTTTCCGGCGATGGAAATTATATTTATTTATTATTTTATGTCGTTATATTCCTTAAATATTTTTAACATATTTTTTTTCGGTCTATTTATAGATCAAATAAGTGGTATGCCTATCGGTACAAATTCGCTAGTTTTTTTATCGGCATATACGATTTATAAATTATCTTCAAAATATTTTGTAGCTAAAAACTATTTAATAAATTTCATTATTTTTTGCATTTATTGTTTATTTATATTGAATTTTAAATATTTACTAATAACAATCAAGAAGCTAGAAGCAGACGGATATTTAATAATTTTCTTTCAATTTTTAACAACTATATTTTCTTATAATATAATTCGTCTTATACTTGACTCTCCTATGAATTACTTTAAAAAGTATGCTAAATAAGAAAATACTACATGGTGAGTTAATTTCACGAAGAGCCTTTATAATCGGATTAGGTAAACTCGGATTTTTATCGTTGCTTGGAATAAGAATGTTTTATTTACAGCTTATTAAAAGTGAAGAATATAAGACTTTATCGGATAAGAATCGTATTAATTTCGTTGTACTGCCACCGACTAGAGGAAGAATTTACGATTTAGACGGCAATATTTTAGCTACTAATAAACCATGTTATCAGCTAGTAATAGATAGGAGCATTAATAATAATTATAGGGATGAATTAGAAATAATTAGTAATATTCTAAATTTATCTCCGGAAAAATATAATTATATTAAGCAAAAAATTAAAAAATCTAGTCGTCACACTCCTTTAATAATATTTGATCAGCTTGATTGGCAGCAAGTATCAATGATTGAAGAACAAAAGCATAAACTCGCTTCAATATTTATTGATATAGGTTATTTAAGGTTTTATCCTTTTTCAAGCATTACTTCTCATTTAATCGGTTATCTTGGTCAAATAAATGAGCAAGAGAAGCAGGAATTAAATATACATAGTTTAAGCAATTTTAATATCGGTAAATCCGGTATTGAAAAATATTACGATAACAAACTAAGAGGAGCATTTGGTTATAAAAAAGTTGAAGTAAACGCTTACGGTAAGCAGGTAAGAGAAATAGCAGGAACCCCTACTAAATCGGGTGAAGATATGCATTTAAATATCGATGCGTCTCTTCAGCAAAATATCCAGCAATATTTACATCCTAAAGGTTCTTCGGCAATAGTTATGGATACTAAAACCGGAAATGTACTAATTTGTGCTTCCACCCCGGGTTTTGAATCAAATCATTTCAGTAAATTATCGGAAAATTATTGGCAAAGTTTAATGAGTGATCCTTATAAGCCTTTAATTAATAAGGTAATACAAAATTCTTATCCTCCAGGCTCGGTTTTTAAAATAATTACCGTACTTGCAGCCCTTGAAGTAGGCATTAATCCTAATAAAACCGTTTTTTGCGACGGTAGATCTGCTCTTGGTACTAATAGCTTTAGATGTTGGAATCATAGCGGACACGGAACGTTAGATATGATGTCTGCTTTAAAGCATTCTTGTAATATTTATATGTATGAATTAGCAAGAATAGTAGGTCCGGATAAAATTCTTGAAGTTGCAAGAGAATTTGGCCTCGGCTCAAAAACCGGTATTGATTTAGCTCCTGAAAGTAGCGGGTTTGTACCGTCAAAAGAGTGGAAAAAGAAAAAATTAAAGCTTCCTTGGTCAATAGGAGATAGTTTTAATTTAGCAATCGGACAGGGGTTTCTAGGGGTAACGCCGATGCAGCTTGCAAGGTTTATTACAGCTATTGCAAGTAACGGTAAACTGTATACGCCTAGAATATTAAAAAATGATCCGGAATTTTATAATGTCAATATTAAGCCCGAAAATATCACAATAATCCAAGAAAGTTTGTATAATACCGTTAACGTTGCGGGAGGTACGGCGTATTATAATAGAATTTTAGGCAAAAATAGGCAGCTCGCTGGTAAAACCGGTACTGCGCAGGTGCAAGGCAAACTAAATGCTAAAGATGATTTAAGCCGTAAATCTATTGCTTGGGAGAGGCGTAATCATGCCTTGTTCTTAGGCTTCGCTCCTTATCACGATCCTAGTTATTCCGTTACCGTCTTTATTGATCATGGCGGATGCGGTAGTAAAGCCGCCGCCCCTGTAGCTCGTAAAATTATGTCGGAAGTGTTGGATAAGTATTTATAGCTTTTTTCAGTTTGTAGTTTGTGCTATTATGTGTCGTAATGTGTTATTAATTAAAGATAGGTTACAAGATGGCAAAACTGATCCATGCGGGTAATGCTAGCTTTATATAATTATATCTTAACTCATATCAAAAAATACTTTATTTTAGTTAGTAGTTTGTGTTATTAATAACTAGGCTTTGCATACGGAAAATTAAATTAATCTATTTTTTGTTGTAAATCATAAGATTTTTTTGAAATAGGAATAACTATTATTGCAAAAATCTTATTAATTTTCTTTTACAAAACTTAGGAATTATTATAGAGGTATATATATGTCTAAGAAAAAGCAGGACGATCAAATAATAAAAGAATTAGAGGAAAGACTAGCAAAACTTAAAGGTACTCCTCCATCACTTGAAGAATTAGAAGAAAGGTTTGCAAAGCTCCAAGATAGACCTTATATCCCCATAAAAAAATCTGGTAATGAAGTAGACAATCTAATTGAGCAGCTGCAATCTGAGCTTAAACTAGAACAAAAAAGTAAAAGCCTTAATGATCAAAAAGACCAAGCAATACGTGATAGGCTAGATAAATTAAGAGAAGACAGTCCTATAACACAAAAAAAGACACCTATAGATCTTTCTTTTAATGATACTAAATCAATAATTACCGATACTATAGATGCTCAGGCAGATATAGCTAGTTCATATGCTAATCGCTCTACCGAGTTAGAGGAGAAAAAAGCATTACTCCATTTAGCTAATAATCTAACTGAAGCGAGAGATATTATTAGGGATATACCCCCTATATCTAAAGAATATGTGCCTAAACTATTAGATGTTATTGCTAGTGGGTTAGGTAAAATTTATGAAGGAATAAAGAAAATAGCTTCGCCTGCAGTTAATATTATAAAAGAAATAGGTAGTAGTCTTGTTAATTCGATTAAATCACTTCCTCACAAATCTTCCAAGCAACAAATAAAATTAAAGAAGTTATATAGAACATATGTTGATTTGAAAGGAATAAAGCCAAAGATAAAAGAAGAGTTTCTTAAAAAACATTATGAGCGAATTGATCAGCTGCAAACTCCTAAGGAAATATTTGTAGAAACTGCCAAAATTACTAAATCTATAAGGATAGCCGGAAAACAAAAGATAAATACTCTTAAACAACAACAAATTATTAATAGAATGAAGCAGCAAAGTCCTACTACTTTTATAAATAATAATTCATTTACACCGTCTAATACTCCTACTAATAAAGCAAGGTCTTCCAAGAGCAACCAAAGGTAAATGTTATGTTATTCCTGTGAAAGCAGGCATCTAGAAAAATAACCCTTAAATATTGGACAAAATTATACCTTTAACAAAATAAGCATATAAAAAATTTTTTATATGTTTTACTGGATTCCCGCTTTCGCGGGAATGACATAAAGAGCATTTACTGATCCACGCAACAATGCCACGCGGGGATGACATACTGAATGTTCGTATAAGGACCAAGGTATTTAAAGATTATTCTACTACGTTCATTCCGCTTGTCTTAGCTTTATCAAACGAAGTATCTTTAATTGCTGCTTCGGTAAAATCGGCATTTGTTAGGTCGGAGTTATTAAAGCCCGCCTGATCAATTTTAGCTAATTTAAATATACTATCTGTTAATATTGAGTTTGAAAAATCTGTTTTAGTAAGTATTGCTGCAGAAAAATTAGCCTCTTTTAAAATAGAATTTTTTATTACCGTATTTGTTAGGTTAGCATTTTTAAAGATACTATTTGAAAAATCTACTCTATCAAATATTAAGTTGCTCAAGTCAAAATTTGTTAAATTCATATTTGCTAAGTGAGTTATTTTTTGCAAATCTTTTACCGAACTTATTACTATATTATTTGGTAGAATTTTGCTCGAATTATCACTATTTAAAATAATATTATTAGAAATATTAGTATTAATAAAACCGGAATACGCTTGGTAGTTAATATTATTTATTTGCGAATTAGAAAGGACGGAATTAATAACCGCAGTATTTGTTAGATTGGAATTTATTAGAGCTACTTGGTTTAAATTGCCTAAAGTAATTTTAACATCTGAAAAATTTACGTTTTGTATTAAAGATTTAGAGAAATTTATATTATTAAATTGTCCGTTAGTTATATTTGAGTTTATTATTTCACTGCTGTTTAAGTCAGTATTAATCACTATAAATTGTTTAAAATCATTATTGCTAAAAATGTTATTAGTATAGCTAATATTATCTAAAGTAATATTTGAGCCTTTAGTTTTATTAATCCTTACAAAATTAGCATTACTATTTTTTATTGATAAATTATTAAATTTATTATCGTTGAGACTCATATTATTTAATATTGCATTATCGATTTTAAAATGATTTAAAACTGAACTACTAATTGTACTATTTTGTAAATCACATTTAGTAAGGCTAATATTTTGTAATGTTGAATCTTGAAAAGAAGCGTATGAAAAGCAAGAGTTATTACTTTGTACGTTATTAAAATTTACTTCATTAAAAATACTTTGTGTGAAGTTAGAATCCTTAATTATTACTGCTGTTAATGTAGTTTGACTTAGGTTGCTAGATTCAAAATAATTATTAGTAAAATTGGTATTATTTATTACACTTTTTTCTAAATCCGTACCGTAAAATATTGAATTTGTTATATTAGTATTTTTAAAGCTATTATTCTTTAGGTTAGCTTTTTGAAAATTAACACCGTTGATAGTATTATTGCTCCATAATACATGACTAAATTTAGAATTTTCAAAGTTGACATTTATTATAGTAGTTTTATTAAAAGCAGTATCGCTAAAATTTGATTGAACAAAATTTGTATTTTGTAATGTTATATTGTGAAAAATTGAACCTTGAAAGTCAGAATTATATCCGGAAATATTTTTTATTACCGAATCTGCAAAATTACTTTCTTGAATTATAGCATTTGTAAGTATTGCTTTGTCTAAATTGCTACCTGCAAAATCAACACGTAATATTTCGCAGGAAGTCAAATCTATTCCTGATAAATCTTCATTTATTAGCTGTACTCCTATTAATTTTACTCCTTTTAAATTTGAACCGAACTTCTCTTTAAGGTTCACTTTAAGGTTTTTAGCATTTTGTGATATTATATAATTCCGAATTACCGTGCTTTGGCTATCCGTCAGTAATCCGTTCGCATCATGAGTAGATTCGGAGCAGCTACTTAATAACAAATAAATCGTAATTATTGATATGACTTTAAGCATTTGCTTCCTCATATTCTTCTTCGTTTATTCTATTTGTAGGAGGTATATGTAAGCTTAATAATTTTAATTTACGATGCAAAGCCGATCTTTCCATACCGACAAATGAGGATGTTTTTGAAATATTATTATTAAAACGACTCATTTGTGCCGATAGATATTGACGCTCAAAAACTTCTCTAGCTTCTCTAAGCGTCATAGATAACATATCAAAGCTATCTTCAAGTTTTGTAAGATTAGTACTATTTGCTAATATTTCAGAAGGTATCATATAAGGTTTGATAATTTCATTATTACCTGTAGTTAACGGATTCATAATTAAAGTCCATTCAACAACGTTACGTAATTGTCTAATATTGCCCGGCCATTCATAGGATTGAAGAGCAGCAATAGTTTCATCGGCAAAGCTACGTTCTTTTAAACCTGAAAATTTTGAAAGTTGCTTAACAAAATACTTAACGAGTAGCGGTATATCTTCTTTTCTTTCATATAATGAAGGTACTTTTAGAGAGGATACATTAAGGCGATAATATAGATCTTCTAGGAATTTGCCGTTATTAACTTCATCTTGTATATTTTTAGAAGTACCGGTGATAATTTTTATATCAATTTTAATATTTTTTCCGCAAGGTTTTGTAATAGTTTGATCTTTAAGGAATTTTAATAATTTTACTTGGATAGGAATAGGAATATTACTGACCTCATCTATATATAAAGTACCGTTATTGGCAAATTCTAAGATAGTAGGGCGTTTATTATTTGCCTGCTTTTCCGATTCGCCGAATAATTCTTGATTGATTTTTTCCGTAGTCATACAGGTAGGGCTGAGAATAATGAACGGATTATTAGCCCTTTTAGATTGTTTATGAATTAATCTTGCTGCAAGTTCTTTACCACTACCGACTTTACCGTGAATCATTATACGACTGCTAGAGCTAGCTGCCTTTTCTATTGCCATTTTATATTTTAAAGTTACCGAACATCCGCCTACTAATTCAGTTTTATCTATAACCTTTGATTTTAAATCTATATTTTCGCGTTTTAACTTTGTTACTTCACAAGCTCTTGTAAGTAAAATAACTAATTTATCATTATTAAATGGTTTTTCTATATAATCGTAAGCACCCATTTTTATAGCATTTACTGCTGTTTCTATAGTACCGTGACCGCTAATAATTATTACCGGCATTAAAGGATAGCGTTTTTTAATTATCTCTAAAATCCCAAGCCCGTCAATTTCGCTTCCTTGAAGCCAAATATCAAGTATAACTGCAGAGACCGGTTTTTCGGAAAGTATTTTAAGGGCTTGAGTACTATTAGCGGCAACCTTAGGGTTAAAACCTTCATCTTTCAAATTTGCAGCAATGAGATTTCGTATACTCTCTTCATCATCTACTATTAAAACATCTAGTTGTGACATTACAATTTACCTTAAAAATATTAATACTAGGTTCTTACGTACGATTTCTAATGGATTTACTATTTTACGATATTTTTTAGCGAAAATTAATAAGATTTTTGAAAGAATTAGTTATTCATATTTCAAAAAAAATCTTATAATTTGCAGCAAAAAATATCGTAAAATAGTAAATCCATTAGAAATCGTACGTAAGAACCTAAATATATACGTTAATGTCGAATGTAAAAGAAAGCAACATTTTTTTATAACATTTTTGTCACAATAGCTATTTATAATGTAAAGGTTGGCTAAGATTACATAATATTAAAATTATTTAAGGAATTTTAGTTAATTTTATTTGCAGTTTGTAGTGTTATAAATGATTATATATAATGAGAGGGGTAGGATATCCAAGTCGTCATTGCGAGCGACCGACCGTAGGAAGCGTGGCAATCTCATGAAATAATAACAAGCTCCTGAGCTTGCTTCGTCAATTACTTCGTAATTCCCTCGCAATGACGACGACAATTGTGTATCCAACAGTAAAACTGATTTTAAAAATTATGCTTAACATCTTTTTAATTATTATTGCATTATTTATTTGCTTAATAACCTACCTATTTATCAGCAAAACGGATATTTTTACAAATTTATTGATTTTAAATAGCTTCACGACTTTAGTGAGTTTATTGATTTGTTGTTTAGGTTTATACTCAGGCAATAGTTCATATTTGGATATAGCAATTATTTATTTTCTTCTAAGCTTTATAGCAACAAACGGATATTTAAAATATTTCATAAATGAATCGAATGAAAACAAAACAGATTGATAGACATCTTGCCAAATTCGCTTATAGAGAGGAATTTGTAGGAGACACGAAACGCAGCACCGCAGCGTACACAAGCGTACGTGAGGATGCGAGTATCGGATCGACGCACAAATTACCTCTAGAAGTAGAGTTTGGGAAGATGTCTAATACAGTAATTTTAGGATGCGGTCTTAGCGGCATGTTAACGGCGCTTTCTTTTGCACAAAAGGGTATAAAAACTACTATATTCGAGAGTAAATCGGTAAAAAGCCCAGAGTTTTTTAAAGATATAAGAACTACTGCTTTAACACCGCATTCTAAAAATTTCTTATTCTCTATTGATATATGGGAGGCGCTTGAGAAGTTTGTAGCAGAAATGCAAGACATATATGTAGTAGATAATAAGGCTTCAGAGATATTAGACTTACGAAATGACGCTGACGCTGTACTTGGATATGTGGTTAAGAATAGTGACTTTAAAAAAATGCTATTGTCAAAAATAACTAATAATCCGTTGATAACATTAATTGATAATAATCAATATCAAGAGGTTATAAGCCATAATGACTACTCGATTATAAAATTTAATGATAAACAAATTAAGTGTAATTTATTAATTATATGTGACGGAGCAAATTCAAAAGTGAGGTCTCATTACTTTGCTAATGAAATTGAGAAACCTTATCAAACTGCTCTTACATTTAATATTAAGCATGAAAAGCCGCATGAAAATTGTGCTATGGAGCATTTCCTGCCGCTTGGTCCTTTTGCTTTGCTGCCTTTAAAAGATCAATATGCTTCATCCGTAATATGGTCAACTTCTTTTGATCAGGCTGCTTTAATTGTTAATTTGCCTGTAGAAGAAGTGAGGTTTTTAACTCAAAGAAATGCCGGTAATTCCCTAGGTAAAATTACTATTGATAGTGAGATTAGTAGCTTTCCACTAAAAGCCCGTATAGCAAATAGATATTTTCATAACCGTATAGTGCTTATTGCCGACACTGCCCACACAGTACATCCGCTCGCCGGACAAGGGCTTAATCAGGGCATAAAGGATATAGAGATTTTGAGTATGATAGTTAGTAATAATGGCACATTACAAGAATATCAAAAGCTAAGGCAAGAGGATAATTTTATTATGTATAAGCTGACTGATGAGTTAAATAATATTTTTTCAAATTATTCCAAAAATTTAAGATGTTTAAGACAAATAGGATTTAAGGTGATAAATAATTTTAAACCTGTAAAAAACTTGATTGCTAGCTATGCGATGGGGAAGAGGTGAGTGTTCTTTTGTATCATTTCTAGCTAGTTCTGATGTCATTCCCGCGAAAGTGAGAATCCAGTAATCAAGAATCGATAAAAGCATTATCATAGAATGTGAAATAACATAGAACATAATTTTATGAGATATGCGTGAGTAAAGAAAATTTAAGCAGTAAATCATCTATTAATATTCCTGAAGAAGGAATAAAAAATGCAGCAGAAGATAATAAACTTAAATCTTCAATAAATACCCCTGAAAGAGTAGAGCTTTTAGAAGCAGCACAAACAAAAGCTTTTGAGCCTCCACAGGAGAACGGCAATCGTGAAATAAGCCAGCAGGAAAAAGAACGCTGCAAGAGGATAAGGCACTTTACGGTGCTAAAGTTGCTTGTGCCGGAATCGCTGCAAGTGGAGTAGCAATCGAAGTGGTACAGGAGGGCAGTAAAGTTATCTCTAGTCCTATTCATATTAGTAGAAGGAGTAATTAACGTTGGAGAAAAAGTAGCAAAAGCTTATGATCTGGTTGATACACTTCAACAAGGTGCAAAAATTAAAGAAAAAGGTCCCCCAAGTCCTGGTTTAGCCGATAAGGCATTAAATAAAATCAGTACACTACCCGGTGGTGAAACTGCAGCAAATGTTCTAGAGAAAACATATAAAACATTAGGTAGTAAAGCAGTAAGACGTGTGGCTAGAATTGGCGGCGTTGCAGTATCGTTAGTCCTTAATCCTACTCCCGTCGGGGTTGTGGGCTTGCTGCACTTTCTTTATCAGCCGTTGCTTACAATGTTGGAAAAGAAACTTTAGAAGTAAAAGAAGATAAGCGTTTAGATAGAAAGAAAAAACTTTAGAAAATATTAAAGCTAATTATGTGAAGCAAGCAGAGTTAGTAGTTACTACTTGAATAGATAAAGCAAAAGATAGCCCTGAACTTAAAAATGTCTTGGATACTCAATTACCTAAAATTTACCAAGAAAAAGTTGAACCTGAAAAATTAAATACAACTAGAACTAAAGAGATTTTAAAAGTAATACGAGTACTACCTTAGAAACGGTATCTTTAATAGCACAAGCAAGTTCTGTAGGTGGTATTATAGGCGGTTTAGTAGCAGGTGCTATTGGAGGAGGAGCTAATGTAATAGGTGAAGGAGATGCTAATTTAGTGCGTATAAAAAAGATAAAATAAATAGTTTAAAAACATCAATAGGAAATTATGAAGATAAGAAAGACTTGCTTGAAAAAGAAAGGCAAGCAAAAATAGATACCAAAGCATTAGAAGAATTTTTAACTATACCCCCTAAAATTGATCAATTAAGTGAGGGGCAGCTAAGAGAGCATTTTAATGTAACTAGAGCAAAGGTTGCAGCGAGACCTGAATTTGCTCCTCCTGCTAAAAAAACTAATTTTGAAAAAGTTAAATCGGCATTAAAAGTAGGAGTCGGTTATTTTATTGAATCGCAATTTGGTGATTTAAAAGAAATGTACGGTAAACAAGAAGAAACATCTCAATCTTTTATAACTCTAAATGTTAGCAATAAAGTAAAACCCGAGCAAAATAAAGCTCATGAGCAAGCCAACATATGCAAGAGAATTTGTCATGCGGTAAGGGGGTTCGTTATGGTGCTAGCTCACCATCATCACAATCAACACCGAATGCTTCTAAACACCATGAATCTTCAAGAGGATTTTTAATTGTTAATAAAGACTTATAATTACCTTATAGATTATATCTTGCCGCAGAGATGTTTAAGCGGTGCAGAAATACTAGGGGGAGCGGTGAATTTTGTAGCGATTGTTGGAAGAAGCTAGAATTTATAGCAAGATCCTATTGTAGTATATGTGGACAAAGATTTAGTATAAAAATCTTAGATAACTGCATTTGTGGAAATTGTTATAGCAAAAAACCTAATTATGAGTTTGCTCGCAGCTTATTTAAGTGTAATTAGCATAGCAAAAAAATAGTTCATCAGTTTAAATATCAAGATAAGACGATATTTGCTAAGACCTTTGCTAAGCTTTTATATAATAGATATAGCAGTGAGGATATAAAAGATATTGATTTAATCATACCTGTACCTATGAATAGCTTTCAGAGGTTACTACGAATGTATAATCCTGCTTATATTTTAGCTATGGAAATTGTAAAAGTTACCGATAAAATGTTAAAAGCTGATATTTTAACTAAAGCAAAATGGACTAAGTCTCAGACTTTTCTCTCACGAAAACAACACAAAAATAATATAAAGGGTAGTATCAAATTTAACACAAAGTATAATATTGTAAGTAAAAAAATCTTATTAGGTGATGATGTCGTTACCACTGCTGTTACTGTAAATGAATGTGCTAAAATTTTACTACAAGCTGGGGGTGGCGTCGGTCAAAGTCTTAAGTGTTGCTATGACATAACGTCATTGCAAGGGGACGTGGTTGTGTATATCGAAAAACACACTCGATGTCATCCCGTGGCTTGACCACGGGATCCAAAAAATAATAAAAAATTTTAGTATTTTTAACTGGACCCCATGGTCAAGCCACGGGGTAACACAGAAGGTAACGTATGAAATAAAAAAAGTTTGTGTTATCGGTGCAGGAGTAATGGGTTCAGGGATTGCAACGTTAATTGCTAATTCCTCTTATAAAGTAGTGCTGCTTGATATTATCGCTAAAGATTCCGATGATCCTAATAAAATAGTTAAAACCGCTAAAGAAAATTTGCATAAACAAAAACCTCCACCTTTATCTTTTCCTGATAAAGCAAATTTCATTACCATCGGTAATTTAGAATATGATTTAGATTTAATTAAAGAATGTGATTTAGTGATTGAAGTTATTGTTGAGAAGTTAGAAATCAAACACCAATTATATAATAAAATTATTCCTTATCTTAAAGAAGATGCAATTATTGCTTCTAATACCTCTACATTACCGCTTAAAAGACTCAAAGAGAATTTATCAGATAATATTAAATCTAGATTCGTTATTACGCATTTCTTCAATCCGCCAAGATAATATGGAACTGCTTGAGTTAATTATAGATCCTACGATAAAGGCTGAAGTAATAGAAAGAGTATCAGAGTTCTTAACGAAAACGCTTGGTAAAATTATAGTAAAATGTAATGATACGCCTGGTTTTATTGCTAATATAGTAGGGTGTTTTTTACTTGAATTAGTAGCCTGTAAAGCGATAAGTCAGAATCTTGATGTTGCTACTATAGATAAAATATTTACTACATTTTTAGGGCTGCCAAGTACCGGAATTTTCGGTTTATATGATCTAATCGGGTATGACGTAATGAAGTTAATTTCAAGTTCATTACTTACCTCTCTTCCTGCAAATGATGCTTATCATAAAATATATGTAAAGACCCCTGTTCTTGATAAGATGATAGAAGAAGCAGTTAATTGGACGTAAAGGTGACTGTGGATTTTATCGTTTATCGGTATCAAATGGCAAAAAGATTAAAGAAGTTATCAATATAAACGACTTATAATATAGTCCTGTTCAAAAAGTAGATATTTTAATCTTGATGCGCTTCTTGTAAGTGATTCGGTTTACGGTAAATTTTTTACTGCAATTATCAAGGAATTTTATGTTTATTTAGCAAGTCTAGTTCCGTCGGTTACGGATAATATTTATGATATCGATGCTGCTATGAAGCTTGGTTACAGCTGGAAATATGGTCCATTTGAATTATTAACTATAACTGCTAAAAACGGTTGGAATGCGGTAATTAAAAATGCCGATTTAATGCATATCCCACTTCCGCAATATTTAGCCAATAAAGAATATCAAAAAATCGATAAACAAAAATTTAATTCTCACAAAGATATTTTACAAGAAAGTCAGATAGTATTGGAGAATAGCTCAGCAAAATTAATACTTTATCAAGATGTTTTGATTTTTGTTATTACTACAAAAATGAATTGTTTAAATCATGAGGTGTTTTATTTACTACAAGAAGCAGCAAGTAAAGCCGAAAATGATGGTAAAAATCTTTATATTTATCCGCAAGGAAATAATTTTTCTGCCGGTGCTGATTTAAAACTTCTTCTTTCTTATATTGAAGATAAGAATTTTCACGATCTAGAGAATTTACTAAAGCTGGGACAGCAAACCATGCTCCACTTAAAATATTCCTCTGTACATGTTATTAGCTTGTGGTCTTGGTGTGTGGCACTTGGAGTTGGTTTAGTACCCGGGTGGGGCGGTGTTACCGCAATGTTTGCTCGAAGTAATGGTAATAAAACTAAACTCATTAGAAATATCAGCAATATTATAGAGAAGAATAAAACAAGTTCAGCCGATTACTTTAAAGCAGATTATGATGTAGAGAATATGCACGTAAATATGAACAAGCATTATATTTTAGAGGAAGCTTTAAAATTAAACCTACCTAAAAAGATAGTACCGATTCCGCATAAAATTACTTATAATTCTTGCAATTGGCTTTTAATATCAGACAAATTCATGCCCTTTGCATATAAGGATATTATCTTTTGCTCTAATCCATCTATTCTTGTTTGTTTCTTTGAAACTATTAGCGGCTCAAACTTACCTTGTCTGTCTCTTGGAATATTTAGCTCTATAGAGCCATTCTCACTGATCAGATTCTTACTAAAACTACCATTCCTCGCATTCTCAGTGCCAGCTCTATCATACTTGCTGTAACCTAAATGCTCTGACATCTCAGCCTGCAGTGCTCTTGCTAAAATACCCTTAGTTAATTCCTTAATTAATCCATTCTGACTAAGTACTGTCTTTAAATCTGCTCCTCCTTCTATTAGTAGATCTATTGCTTCATTTATTTTTTTATTCTTCTCTGTCTCCATTGCTGTTACCTATATTTTTAATTACTTCTTAATATAGGCTCATTAATAATTTACACAATCATTGCAAAAGACTCAAACTTACACAGAACTTATGACATACCCCAATCTCCTTATAAAATAATTATTAACTATAATTATCAGATTCTTATATGCAGAAATTCTTCATTACCCTTGGATTACTTACAACCATAATCACCAGGTAGAAGACGCCATTGGCAACCTGTTCTAACAATAAACCATATTGCTTCAATAAACTGTCTCATTTTTTCTTCATTTTTGTTGTGTATACCATTTCTTTCCTTAAAAAATGATAAAATTACTTCCCATGCTTGTTCTTCTATGTAATACTTCATATCGGTAGTTCTTTTTTTGATAACTAGAAACTACCATTTCTTCTTACTATGGCAACTTTTTTATCACACCTTCCTAACTTTAATTTTTGTCAACAGAACCTAATAAAAAAAGTTATATGATGATGTCTTTAATAACTTCTTTAATGAAATAGCTTCTTTTTCTTATCCTTCCTCTTACAATGAAAGAATGTTATCACCAAGAACTGATATTATGGAAAATGACTCTGAGTATAATCTAGAAATGGAATTACCAGGCATCACACAAGATAATATTGATCTAAAAATAGACAGTAACATCCTAACTATTGAAGGTAAAAAAGAACAATCTCTGAAAAGAAAGATCAAATTATCATATGCAAGAACGATATTATGGTCTTTCTACCGTTCTATTAGTTTACCATCTAATATTGATGAAGAACATATAGAAGCACAATTTAAGGATGGTATCTTATCTATTAAAATACCTAAAAAAGAACAAAGTAAAGCTAAAAAAATTAAAGTAACTTAAAAAAAACTATATTATATAATGTAAATAGTAGAATCCATACTCTGGGTTCTACTTTAATACAAGACTCATTGTACCCTTCCTTTACCCGGAAGATGAGAATATGAATATCACTCAACAAAATCTATGCGATTATTTTTATAACTTACTTATCTTCTATTTTGTGCTATAATATAATGCACATACAAATATTGGTAGTTAATCATGGCAGTTTCAAAGTTCCTCGATCCTAAAAATGATGTCGCCTTCAAGAAAATCTTTGGTTCTGAAAAGAACAAAGACATTCTTATTCACTTTATTAATGATATCATGGGATTTAAAGATAATGAACAAATACAGGATGTTACTTTCTTAAGTCCTGTCCAAGACCCTGATATTGCTTATAAAAAACAATCTCTCGTCGATGTCCTTTGTAAAGCTCAAAATGGTACGCAAATCATCGTAGAAATGCAGTCTCCCCTTCTAAAGGCTTTGAGAAAAGAGCTCAATATTATGCGCTAAAGCTATTCCGACAACTATCCCAAGGACAAAAACAAGAGGCTCTATGCTAACCTAAGGAAGTATCTTTATTGCTATTAGTGATTATATTATCTTCCCTGATAAACTGATTATATCTCTCATCATGTTATCCTAGATAAATTACTTTTGAACATGATTAAAGGATTTCTCTTTTAGCTTTATTGAACTACCTAAATTTAATATAGATAAAATTGAAGACCTAAAAACTATTACTGAAAAATGGTGCTATTTCTTTAAGTATGCTGCTAACACAAGTGAAGCTGACCTGCAGAAAATTATAGGTAGTGATCTTGTAGTAGGGCGTGCCTATGAAGCATTAAATCAGTTTAACTGGAATGAAGCAGAACTTCTTGCCTATGAGCAGGAAATTAAACGCATCATGGATAACAAAGCTGTCGAAGATTTTATGATTGAATCAGCTGAAGCTAGAGGCAAAGCTAGAGGTATGCAGATCAGTAGAAATGAGGGTATGCAGATCGGAGAAGCTAGAGGAAAAGTTGAAGGAGAATATAATAAATCAATAGAAATAGCAAAGAATAT
Source organism: Rickettsia argasii T170-B (assembly GCF_000965185.1). Lineage (NCBI taxonomy): Bacteria > Pseudomonadati > Pseudomonadota > Alphaproteobacteria > Rickettsiales > Rickettsiaceae > Rickettsia > Rickettsia argasii. The sequence continues at coordinate 4,287 of NZ_LAOQ01000007.1, read as the reverse complement.
ACTTGCTGCCGGCTCTGATTATGATTTTATTGCTAAAGTTACTGGTCTTTCTATTGATGAAATCAACAAACTAAGAAATGAGTAGTAAAACGTTATGCAAACTGCAAGATCTACATTAAAGCTTAAAATGCCGGTGCAAGCTATTCTACCTCAGATACCACAAAAACAAGTAGTAGTAATAGATAAGCGTGCATTGCAACAAAAAACTGCTAATGCTCAATCTACTAAAGATATCGAACCTAATTCTCAAAACAATAAAACTACAAAAGTCCAAACATTAACTGCTGAGCAACAAGAAGCTCTTAAAGCTAAACTTACAAGATGGAAAGAGGAATACAAACAAATCTTAAAATTACTGCAAACAAAATACCCTCTATGTTTCACAATGAAAGCCAAACCTCTAGCTATAGGTATTCATAAAGAAATTATAGATGCAGAAAAAGAGCACTTTTCAAACCAACAAATTCGTAAATTCTTTAAAAGATATTGCTCTGATAAAAGATATAAAAAACTGAAAATTCAAGGACTAAGTAGAACAAAACCTATAAATTTTCTGCCCAAATTTCATTGGGGGTTTTATAACCAAAAATCTTTCTTGGCATGTTATTTAAAATCTCAGCAATATTGTCAAGAGCTCTTTGTGTAACGGTTGTAATATCTGTATTTTTAGGTAAAATTCTATGAATCATAGAATTCATTTTCTCCACTAGTGCTTTTTGTCTAGGGCGGTATGGATCACAAAAGAAAGTTTGAAACCCAGATAGTCTATAAGCAAGATGCCCTACAAACTCTTTGCCATTATCCATAGTAATAGTCTTTCTAACACTACTTGGCAGAGTTTTGATCTTTTTTAAAAACCCAGTGGTAACTGTTTTAGCTCTCTTGGAGTTATTCAGCACTAAAATAATCTTTTGACTCTTTTTATCCACCAGCACACCGATATTCATACTTTGATTACCTTTATGAAATGTAAGATCTGCCTCAAAATGCCCTACTTCTAGCTTTTGCATTGCTATTGCATCACGCTGATGTATTGAGATCCTTTGTGGTATAATGATCCTTTGATGCCTTGTCCCCCTTTCTTGCCTTTTATATCTTTTAGACGGTAAATAGCTATATAACTTTAATTTAGCTGCAACTGGAGAAGTGTAGACGAATCTATATATACTTTCTGTACTGATACAACAAGCTGTATTTTTGTCCAGTTTTAACTTTCCGGCTATAGCATCCGGTGACCATTTCTTGTGAATCATAGCATTTTTGATATAATTTAACAAAATAGGTAACTTCTCTATTTTTAATAACTCTTGCTGTTGCATCCTTTTTTTATATTGTTCCTGAGCCACACAAGGCATATACTTACCTTTTACTGACTTTGTTCGGAAGGGTTTTTAGCATATTTGCTATAACATAGCGTAAGTTTTCTAGTATATAGCAGTCTATTAAACCATATTGGGTCATGCCATTCAATACATTCTATACCAATATGGTTAACTAATTCTTAGTAATTCTAATGGCTGGTCTGTTATTTAAATATGCACTTACTTTGTAGTAAACTCAACTTAAATTTAATCATCTAATTCTTCAATTTGCTTTTTAGTTAAGCCAGTAGATTCAGATATTATCGTAATTGCTACTCCTGATCTTTTTAAGTTTCTTGCTATTGCTATTTTTTCTTCAGTTTTTCCGATCTGCATACCTCTAGCTTCAGCGGATTCAATCATGAAATCTTCAACAGCTTTGTTATCCAAGATACGTTTAATTTCTTGTTCATAGGCAAGAAGTTCTGCTTCATTCCAGTTAAACTGATTTAATGCTTCATAGGCACGCCCTACTACAAGATCACTACCTATAATTTTCTGCAGGTCAGCTTCACTTGTGTTAGCAGCATATTTAAAGAAATAACACCATTTTTCAATAATTGTTTGTAAATCTTCTATTTTATCTATAGTAAATTTAGGTAGCTCAATAAAACTAAAAGAAAAATCTTTTAAATCATGTTCAAAGGTAATTTTATCTAATATTACATGATGAGAGATATAATCAGCTTTATCAGGGAAGATAATATAATCACTAATAGCAATAAAGATTACTTCCTTAAGGTTAGCATAGAGACCGTCTTGTTTTTGTCCTTGTGATAGTTGTCGTGAATAAGCTTTAGCAGCATAATATTGAGCTCTTTTCTCAAAGCCTTTAGAAGGGGAGACTTGCATTTCTACGATGATTTGCGTACCATTGTGAGCTTTACAAAGGACATCGATGAGAGATTGTTTTTTATAAGCAATATCAGGGTCTTGGACAGGATTTAAGAAAGTAACATCCTGTATTTGTTCTGCATCTTTAAATTCCATGATGTCATTAATAAAATGAATAAGAATATCTTTGTTTTTTTCAGAACCGAAGATTTTCTTGAAGGCGATATCGTTTTTAGGGTCTAGAAATTTTGAAACTGCCATTGTGCATTGTTACTTCTTATTATATCATATTATTATATCATATAAATTTATGGTAAGTAAGCATAAATTTGTTTTAAACAATTCTGGGTTTGTTTAGAGGTTATGATTTCTGATACGCATAATGGTTTGCCTGTTTGTATTAAAATATCTTGCAATAGATGCAATAGTTTTGTCATCTTGTAGTTGCTGTATAACCTGTTTTTTTGTAATTCTGTTAAAATTTGTGGTCGTCCGAGAGTTTTACCATGTAATTTAGCTCTCGCAAGCCCGGATTGAGTACGCTCTATTAACAAATCACGCTCAAATTGAGCAATAGCATCAATTACTCCCATAGTCATTTTTCCAGCTGAACTGGTAAGATCAACGCCCCCAAGTGCAAGATAATGAACTTTAATTCCTATTTTCTCTAATTTATTAACTGTGATGCTTACATCAATAGCATCACGTCCTCATCGGTCTAGCTTAGTTACCACCAATACATCATTTTTCTCCATCTTATCTAGTAACTTTGCAAATCCTTGGCGTTGTGCTATAGGCATTGATCCGGATATAGTTTCAACAATTATTCTGTGTGACTCGATGGTAAAACCTGCTGATTCAATTTCCCTGATTTGATAGTCCCTTTGGAGGTACAAACCTCCATCTTCCAGATGGAGAAGCTTTAGCTTGCCATGTGCGCCATGATGCGTTATTAACCCACCAATTAAATACCTGACATAATAATTGCAAATACTAAAGTATAATGTTAGAATAAAATCATGCTAAAAAAAGAAGATTTTAGGACATTATCAACGAGTGCACAAGCAGCTTTAAGAAAAGTTGCATTAAGAGCAATTGATAAAGGAGAAAAACAATTAGATGTAGCAAGTCTTATAGGAGTAACACGTCAGACTATTAATAACTGGGTGAGCAAAAGAAGAAGAGGTGATAAATATGCAGTAACTGGAAAGTCTAGAGGAAGAAAGACAGGAGAAAAAAGAATAATAAACGAAATGCTGTGTAAAAAAATACAAGATTATATAAATAACTCTAGACCAGAAGATCACAATATTAAATCTGCACTATGGTCAAGAAAATCTATTAATACCCTAATTAAAAAATACTGTGGTTTCTTTTTACCATTAAGCACGATTGGAGAATATTTAAGAAGATGGGGATATACTGCACAAAAACCAAAGAAATTAGCTTATGAACAACAGCCAAAACAAGTTCAAGTATGGCTAGATGAAAAATATCCTGCAATAGTAAAACAAGCACAAATGGAACAAGCAGAAATACACTGGGGTGATGAAGTGGGAATAAAATCAGAATGTCAGGTGTTACAAAGCTATTCTTTAAAAGGCAAAACACCCGTAGTTATTCATAAATCAAAACGATTTACTATAAATATGATATCAACTGTTACGAACAATGGAAAACTAAGGTTCATGTTATATGAAGATACACTAAAAACAGATATATTTATAGAATTTCTAAGAAGATTAGTTAAATATGCAAAAAGGAAGATCTTTTTAATATTAGACAATTTAAAAGTACATCATAGTAAAAAAGTATACAACTGGACAAATAAGCATAAAGATAAAATTTCTTTGTTTTTTTTTGCCTCCTTATACTCCACAACATAATCCAGATGAATACTTAAATAATGACTTAAAAAGCAATGTAAATAGAAAAGATATACCTCTTACAAAAGATGAGTTAAAACACAATCTTAAATCTTATTTACGTTGCTTACAGAACAATCCTAAACATATACAAAAATTATTCCAAGCTGATAATGTTAAATATGCCTCTTAAGTCAGGTATTTAATTGGTGGGTTAATAACCTACG
>NZ_LAOQ01000006.1:0-73425 GCF_000965185.1 Rickettsia argasii T170-B | reverse complement strand
ATTCTTGCTAACCCAAATACCCAAAAGCTCTTTCTTACCTTCTATATTTATACCAATAACAAGGTAAACAGCCTTATTTATAACTATATTATTATCTCTTGCTTTTACCATGATGCAATCTAAATATACAATCGGGTATATTCTATCTAATGCTCGTGCTTGCCACCTTATTACCTCTTCCATAACTCCATCTGTAATAGTCGAGATAAGATCCTTAGATACTTCCGTATGATACATCTCCTCTAAATGGGCTTGGATCTCACTCATGGTCATACCTCTTGCATAAAGCGAAATAACACTATCATCAAATCCAGTGAATCTTCTGACTCCCTTAGGAATTAATTGAGGCTCAAAACTATTGTCTCTATCTCTTGGAATATCAAGTACTATCTTTTGACCACTGTCTTCTATTACTGTCTTCTCGCTCGTACCATTACGACGATTGCTATCTTGCTTTGATGACTTGCTATGCCTCGAATAACCTAATTCATGACTTAGCTCCTCCTCTAATATTCTCTCTACTAACCTCTTCTTTAACTGCTGAAACAATCCATCCTTTCCAAATAACTCTTTAGGATTAGATTGGGATAATATTTCCTCTACTAGCTTAGTATTTATATCTGTATTCCTAACACCAGCTTCTATTTTCTTAGCCATATTTGCTTACCTTTGTTCTAGTTGTATTTTAACAGTAATTCTTTTTCTGTTGCTTTACAACTTACACAAAATATATGACAGACTCATTTCCTCGCAATGACAAAAAAACAATATCCACGCAGCAATGCCTCATCGCCTTGTGAATTCCTTGCTCTTTTTGAAGTTAATCTTCGTCTACCATTCTTCATTTCACATCAGTATACTCATAATTCCCTAACCGGTTTTAGTACTAACTTTTTGTTACTAAAGATATTGATTCTAGAAAAGAAATTACTTTTGGGCTTTTTAAAATCACGTTGATAATTTTCACCGGTGATAGCATTATAGCTAGTAATTAAAGAAGGTATAACCTCGTTATAATATATTTTATAAAGGTCATGCATAGTTTCTTTGGTAGTTAAATATCCCCATTTTACGGCTTGTTGCGGTACTCTTGCTAAGGCTTCAATGCAGGCTATCGCTTCTTCAATTTCAGGATTTTTATTTTTATACACGTCAGCTGCCGGTGATAAATTAGCTTGCATATCTTTAAACATAGCATCAATCATTAATGCCATATATTCATCGGTTTTAAATTTTCTTACAAATATTAGATTATTCCTACTGCTATAATTTAAAAGCCGAAATTTATATATAAAAATCATGAATTTTATAGCATAAACTTTTAAGCCGCTAACTTTATTTGCATTATAAAATTTAAGTTTCGTTTCATAATCTAATTGCTTTTTCATACCTGCTTTAAGGAGCTTACTCAGCAAATTATGACAATGTATTATGTCATTTTTTCTAGCAATTCGTACTTTATCGGTAGCTTTAGTACCGGAAAAATTAGCCGAATGGCGAGTTATTTGCCTGCCTTTATCATCTCTTTTTATATCAGCAAAATGCCCAAGCTCTTGGGCTGCGATAATCTGAAGTCTTGCTGCCGCAGCAAAGCCGTTGCCGTAAGTCGGATGATCTTTATTGTTTTCAGCAAAAGGATTACCGCCGCATGAAACAAAAATAGCTACGTCCTTGCCGTTAGTGCTTTGCATACCGCTATTACCGCCTACTCGTTGCCAGCTAACCATATCCATCATATCGCCGATATTATGTGAGTAGGTAAGAAATACTTCCGTCTTATTAAGAAGAAGCCACCTTATTACGATCGGATGAGCCGACTGAACAAAAATACGTGCTAGCATTTCGGTTACTTCTTTCTTAACCGGCTGTAGCTTTTGTATTTGCTTTTTTAAATTATCGAAAATTGATTTTATTTTTTGATCTGAAGCGGAATTTCTGTATAAATTTTGAAAAAGCTTGGTAGTTTCAGGGATTAAATGCGGGCTTGTTAGTTCTTCTTGACTAACCATTAAGCTTATATTAAGAGCAGGTTCGGTAAACCTTGCAAAATTGCAGCAATCATCGGTATCTATCCGTAATTTACCGGACTTAATTAATTGCATAGCCAAATGCTCATACTCTATTTCCATGTCCTGCTTATAAATAGCAGGAACACGGTCAAGAATGTGATATATGCTAGTCATTTTAAAAATTTAGTTGTTATTTTCTATTACTTGTTGGTAGTACATCATCATTTTCGTCTATATTTAAAGGTATGAGCTCTAAGTTAAATACAAGCTCAGGCTCATTAGGTACGTGCTTCGGTTTAGGTTCTTCTTCAAATATGAGGTTTACAAAAACATCTACCTTAGAGAATACTGTATCAAAGCAATCTTTAAAAAATTTATCTGACGATTTTAACTTTATTGCATCTAATGCTTTTTGTCTACCATCTTTATTTTTAATACATATGTTAATTGCCTCTCTCCTAAAGAATCAATGAGGATAATCATCAAAAATTTTTGTAATTAGCTCCGGCTGTTGCTCGCTAAAATATTTGAGACATACCTTATTACCATATCTAAATATTTTATATACTAAGAATAAGACAAAACAACCTTGTTCTTCTTCAGTAAATTTATCAGCAAAATATTTTTGATTAAGAAAATCTTCAACTCCTCTTCTGATGCCGGTTGAAGAAATCGCTATTTTTTTAAAAGTGGTTTTGAGCAATCAACCGAAAAGCAAGATATCTTTATACTTCGCAGCTGTCCGCTTTTTGCTTTCTCAGTTATTATTTCAGATTCAGGTACTTGCTTTTCCATTTGCCATAAATCGTACTCTACATTGCCGGGAGTAGTTTTCTTTATATAATCCCATGATGTGCTTAATCCTTCTTTTGTAGTAGTTAAAATTTGATTTAACAACGATTTAGAACTCTTTAATATATCCTCTGCATGATGATACATATAACTAATCAAAGAAATAGCATCTTGAAACGCTAATTTTTCCATAGGATTACTATTCATTTCTTTGGTATTATTGGTATCATAACGAAAAAATTTATTGTGCATTGGCAATTTAGTCGTAAAGAAATTACTGAAATCTGTCTCATTATTTTTTTTGATTTCTACACTCCTTAAATTAGCAAAAAGTAAAGCTAATCTCTGTAGATCTTGTCCTACAGGTACGGTTATATCAGATTGTTTATTAATCATTTTACAAAATTTAGTAAGTACATCTACTAGCTTTTTTTCTTCCTTAGAGTTAAACATATTATCACCGGCATCATGCAGAACTGCTATTAGAGCAGTGGCAATAGAATTTAAAAAACCGGACGCTGCTATGTCATCAAGATAACAAACCCATTTTATAAGAGAAGAGGCACTCACACGTTAAATATCCTGCATCAGGAACTACTAGGCCGCTACTTACAGCACTAGCAGCAATACATACATTGTGTAAAGCCATATTAAAACATTTATAATATTCTTCTAATTTAGGGTTAATGACTTTCAATTCTTTAATTTGGTTGTTTATATCTGCAGTATACCCAACATTTGCAGATTGTAACATTTTTTTATGTCTGCAATTGCTTGCGCATGTCGAGCTATATCGTGGTCATATTGACTACTATCTCTCGATAACATCGGTGAATTAGTAGTTTTATTAAGTTCTGGAGTTATTTGACTGAGAATTTCCTGCAATTCTTCCTCATTCTCTGGACAAGATATATATATTTGTTAAGTACAGTACCAGCTTCGCTTAATTTACCTGCTTTATAAAAAGCTTTTCCTAATAAAACATCAGTATCTTTAGGTTTAGATTTATATAGAGCTGCTTGTCGTAATGAAGCTACTGCCTTAAGGTAAAAGGTCTATTTGTTCAACATTATTATCATACTCTCCCCAACACAAGTAAAGTGATGCCTTCATAATAATAGATATGTAGAAAACCTTTATATTATTTAATTTAAGGTAAATATATTAAGTGCTTCTTTATATTCATTTTTACTGAAAAGTTCTCTTCCTTTAGAGATTAATTGGTTTACGATCTCTTTCGTATTCTAATCTATTATTAGTTAATTGTTTAAATCATATTATGGCCGCCGTTGATAGAAATAGTCTCACCTGTTATAAATCCGGCATTTTCATCAACTAAAAATGCCACGGCTCTAGCTATTTCTTCCGGCTATCCTAGTCTTTTTTTGGGGATATTATTAACGATTTTAACAAGCACGTCTTCGGGTACTGCTCCTACCATTTCGGTTGCAATATACCCTAGAGCTATACAGTTAATGGTGATATTTTTAGAAGCAGTTTCACGAGCAAGGGCCTTAGTAAAGCCGATAATTCCAGCTTTAGCAGCAGAGTAATTAGTCTGCCCAAACTGCCTTGCTTGAGCATTAATTGAACTGATATTTATTATACGACCGTAATCTTGGTTTCGCATCTGCTCCATTACGCTACTAGACATATTAAAGCAAGAATTGAGATTAACGTTAATCACATCATTCCAATCTTGATGACTCGTTCTATGTAGCATTTTATCTTTGGTAATACCGGCATTTACAAGAATACTTACCGGTTTTTTAAACTCCTCTTCAATTTCCTTTACTGCTTTTCTACATTCTTCAAAATCTGCAACATTCCAGCGTTTGGTTTTTATACCGTATTTTTCTTCCATTTCTTTAGCAGTGTCGTAATTGCTGAAGAAATTAGCAACTACCGTAAGACCCTTATTTTTTAATTCTAAAGCGGTAGCTTTACCTATTCCTCTAGTACCGCTTGTTACAATTGCAAGTTCTGACAGTATTTCTCCATACCTATATTTTGACGTTTATTAAATTTAACCGGTGGGGTTATACTTGGTTTAAGCTGTGATACCGATTTAGTTAACGGTTTAACAATTTTCCTATCACTGCGTATTGCGATGGATTCTCTAGGGTGATTTTTTTTCATATTCTGCATCTATCTTTTTATCCATCTTTTTTTTGTCTGCAATTTTATTTAGCAGTTAATGCCATTATAACAGCAAGTGTTTCTTGTCTACTTTTTGGAATGACTCTTTTATTTTCTTTTTTAGTGCCGTAACAACCTATTTGTTGCACCGCCCGCATAAATACTACCTGCTTGCTGAGCAATATCACAGTTTTTAAGTAATTGTTTATCGATGTCTGTTTCTTTTTATATCGGTATATTTTGATACTGCTTGAGATATTTTATTATGTTTATTAAGCCCTTCTCTATCTTTACCGCTGGCACACATTATTAATATTTCTTCCTGAGGTAAATTTATTAAACTAGTGGTTTTAGTTTCTTGTTTATTTTGTCTTATTTTCGCTGTTAATTTACTTAAGACATCTGATATATTTAGATTAATATTTTCTTTATCAAAAGATATAAAAGGAAGTTTTGTCTCGAAGGATACTCTAAAAGGAATATCTGCTTGCTCAATATTTTTTCTTAATGTTACAGCTTTTTTAAATATTTCTTTTTCCTGATCCGTTAAATTTGCATTGTTAATTGTTTCTGCTGCATTTCCTTTAGGTTTATTTATCATAAAAAAACGTTCAAATTTGCTTCTAGGTTTAATATGTGCTTTTAATTCATCAATTCCTTTTTCAGTCGGTAAATTTTTTGCTATTTTGTTTAAAGTATCACTCACTCCTGCAAAGTTATTTGTTACTCCTATAAGCCTAAATAAATTAAGAGGAGTATTAGTATTTTTCCCACCGACATTTTCCATAGATTTTTTTTGTCTGATCAACAATTGTGGGATCATTGCCACCAGCTCCTATAGGACCTGAGTTTAATGTATTAGTATGAAGAGTAACACCGTCTTCAAGCCATTCTTGAGCTTGGCGTGCATTTAAGTCGGTAATTTTTTGTCTAGAATCTATATCATTTGAAATCGAGGCTTAATGTACCTGCATGTTTAGATGTAAGCAATGTTTCAAAATTTTTACCGTCTGTGTCGGTTATTGCCCCAATTTTCTCAAAGGCGTTTTTCATGCCAACAATTTGTCGTAACTGGGTTGGGATAACATGCCTACCGTTTTAAATTGTATCGGTATACTGATCAACAAGCTTCCTCTCCCATTCAGGCATTACATTATACCATTTTTTCCTAGCAATTCAGCAACACTGTCAATTTCAGCTTGCATATTTTTTGAGATGTTTTCTTGTGATTTTTCCATGTTCAAAGCATTAAAACTATTAATAAATTTTACTGCTTCTTTATTTAATTTCAGCACAAGCTCAGGTTTATTTTTGCCCTTTGCTATGTTTATCGCTCCTCTGATAGCATTTAAATATTGCATTTCAAAAGCTTTAGTGCCTAAAACAATTTTTGCATTGGGATTGTTACGACCGTCACGTATTAATATTGGAGTTTCACCGTTTTTCCCTTCAATTTTAGTAAGCTTTATACCGGTTTTCTCATGACGTAACATTGCTAAACCCTGTAATGCCTCGGTAAAGCTGCCTTTTTCAACAGCTTCTTCAATTTTCGCTCTATTTATTTCTAAAGTAACGCCTACTCCGGGTGTGGTTAAAAATTCTTTTGTATGATTTAATAAAAACTCCTTATTGTTATCAAATTGTTTTTTTAATGATGAAAGTATTATAAAATTCTATATGTAGTTGTGCATCTCTTGTTATTTTAATTAAAAATTATTATATATAAAAATAGTCTAGTTAAAAATATTTAACTTTATTAATTAAAATATATTATTTATATGAATATTGATAAATTTACTACACATGCTAAATCAGTGATAGCTAGTAGCCAATCACTTGCTGCTAAAAATGATCATCAGCAAATATTACCTTTGCATTTATTATCTAGTCTTTTAAGTGAAGAAACAGGTATAATTCAAACCCTTATTAATAATACCGGTGGTAATATAAACTTATTAAAAGATCAAGTTCAGCTAGAACTAAATAAAATCCCAAAAGTTCAGGTTGAGGGAGGGGGACAAGTTTATTCTTCTGCTGAAGCTCTTAAAGTTTTAGAAAAAGCTAGTAGCATTGCTAAAGACAGTGGGGATAGCTTTGTAACCATAGAGCGTATATTTGAAGCATTAACTTATGATAATACTATAGCCGGTAAAATTTTAACGAATAATGGAATTAATAATAAAAAAATAGCAACAGCTATTTTACAGCTTCGTAAAGGCAAAAAAGCAGATACCGAATCGGCAGAAAATAGTTACGATGCTTTAAAGAAATACGGCAGAGATGTAACAGAGCTTGCCGAAAGCGGTAAGCTTGACCCGATAATCGGACGTGATGAAGAAATAAGAAGAACGGTGCAGGTACTATCACGACGTATGAAAAATAATCCTGTATTGATCGGAGAACCTGGAGTCGGTAAAACTGCTATAATAGAGGGGCTTGCACAACGAATATTTAGTAAGGACGTACCTGAATCGCTTATTAATTGCCGTATTATTGAGCTTGATATGGGAGCTTTAATAGCGGGAGCTAAATATCGAGGTGAATTTGAAGAGCGTCTTAAAGCAGTGCTTAGCGAAATCAAAGAATCAAGCGGTGAAATTATTTTATTTATCGATGAATTGCATCTCTTAGTCGGTACGGGAAAAACCGACGGTGCTATGGATGCCTCGAATTTACTAAAGCCGATGCTTGCTCGTGGTGAGCTACATTGTATCGGTGCTACTACTCTAGATGAATATCGTAAATATATCGAGAAAGATGCGGCACTTGCTCGTCGTTTTCAGCCTGTTTACGTGAGTGAGCCGACGGTTGAGGATACTATATCAATACTTAGAGGAATTAAAGAAAAATATGAGCTGCATCATGCAGTGCGAATTTCCGATAGTGCAATAGTTGCAGCAGCGACGTTATCAAACCGTTATATTACCGATCGTTATTTACCTGATAAAGCTATTGATTTGATTGATGAAGCTTGTAGTCGTATGAAAATAGAGCTATCAAGTAAACCAGAAGAGCTTGATGAGCTGGACCGTCGTATTATTCAGATAAAAATAGAGCTTGCAGCACTTAAAAAAGAAAATGACGAGCATTCTAAAAAGAAAATAGAGCATTTAACTACAGCATTAGAAAAATTAGAGTCTAAATCCTATGATATGGGAGCTAAATGGCAAGCTGAAAAGTCTAAACTACAGCAAACACAAAAGCTCAAAGAAGAACTAGACCGTAGCCGAAACGAGCTTGAACGTGCCGAACGCGATGCTAATCTCGCTAAAGCTAGTGAGCTAAAATACGGAATTATACCTGAGATTATGAAAAAGCTTCAGGAAGCCGAAAGTATGGATAATAAAGGGCTGTTAAAAGAAATTGTATCGGAAAGTGATGTAGCAAGTATTATCTCTCGTATTACTGGTATTCCAATTGATACGATGCTATCAAGTGAACGTGAGCGTCTGCTTGTGATGGAGCAGAAATTACGAGAATCGGTAATAGGGCAGGATGAGGCAATTAAAGGTGTTAGTGATGCGGTAAGAAGATCACGTGCAGGGATTCAAGATATTAACCACCCGCTTGGTTCGTTCTTATTCTTAGGACCGACCGGAGTCGGTAAAACCGAGCTTACCAAAGCCTTAGCTAGTTTTCTTTTTGATGACCGTAATGCAATACTTCGTATAGATATGTCGGAATATATGGAGAAGCACGCTATTTCTCGCCTGATAGGAGCTCCTCCCGGCTATATCGGATATGATCAAGGCGGAGTGTTGACGGAGGCAGTAAGACGCCGTCCTTATCAGGTAATATTATTTGATGAGGTTGAAAAAGCCCATCCCGACATATTTAATATTATGCTGCAAATACTTGATGAGGGAAGATTAACAGATAGTCAAGGTATAACGGTTGATTTTAAGAATACTATAATAGTTTTAACATCTAATTTAGGTGCTGAGATACTCGTTAATCAGAAAGAGGACGAAGATACATATAAAGTAAAGGATGAGGTTATGGAATATGTAAAAGCAGTATTTAAACCTGAGTTTTTAAACAGACTAGACGAGATTATATTATTCCATCGCCTAAATCGTAATAATATTCATGATATAGTTAAGATACAGCTTGAAAGCTTAAAGAAAATTTTACTAGCACAAAATATTATTCTTGAATTTGATGAATCTGCCTTAAATTATTTAGCCGAAAAAGGTTATGATCCAAGCTTTGGAGCAAGACCCTTAAAACGTCTTATCCAGCGGGAAATACAAAATAATTTAGCCAAAATGATTTTAGCAGGCGAGATAAGTAGCGGTAAAACGGTTAAAATAAATGCAAAGGATAAAGAATTGAAGGTAACAATGAGTTGATTAATTTTTTCCGAATAACGAATTATTGCATAATCCACTATTCTTGTTAAAGGCACTGTTTAATAATTATTGATTTTGTCATTGCGGGCTATTAAAAGATTTGTTGTATAGCTCAAAAAACGCGTTTGATGTCATTCCCACTTCCGCAGGAATGACACAAAACGAGCAATGCAACAAGACCACAACTACAAGGAGTATGGTCATCTAGAAAAAGTAATAAAAAAATTCTATTAATTAGTATTAATAATATTCAATTTCAGCTAATGTTATACTTTCAGTACCTGATAATTTATAATCATCACTACTAGTAGAGTTAGGAATTTGTAAGTCAAATAATAGTGCTTTTTCTTCTTTATACGGATCAACTAAGTAAGAATTTGTAATACCTGTAACTATTGGCGATAAATAGGTTGTTGTTTCAATAAGCTTATCAATAGCATTCTGTCCGTCTTTTAATATTTTATCGACTAGTTTTTTATCTTTATAAAAAGTATTTACGGCCCCTATTAAGGTTGTTGATATCTCATATATAATAACACCGTTTTTAATTATATTGGTTATATTAGAGTCTAATTTTGCTGTTTTAGAAAAAATTAAAGAAATAACAGTAGGATATTTATTAAATACATTAGGTAGTTCTAAAAAAGTATTTACGGCTGAATAGGCAGAATTGGTTGCTTCTGAAAAACAATTAAATGCTTTGTATATGTTTTCATAATTGCTATTGCTCATAAACTTACCTCTTTTTTATATATGTAATTACCATGTTTCATGGTAATTACATATCATACTACTAAATTAAGAAGTGTCAATATTAAAAAATTATATTTCTTCTTAGAGGATATTAGTAAATAAATTTTAATTACTAATATCCTCTAAACTCCACCTAGCTTTTGGACAGAAATTCAAAGGAGTAAATAACTTATTATTGTAACGCTCAAGTCCTGCATATGCAATCATTGCAGCATTATCGGTGCATAAGTGGATAGGTGGATAAATAAGCCGATAACCATATGTTTTAGCACAACTACTTAATATTTCTTGTAAATATTTATTAGCAGCGACACCGCCGGCAATAACTATATTCTTCTTATCAAAATTATTTGTTATTTGTTCATATGCTCTAATAGCATCTTGTACCTTACTACTTAGAATTTCTCCTATAGTAAATTGAAAACTTGCCGCTATATCATTGATTACAGTGTCATTAATTTCCTTTAAATTCATTATTAAAGTACGCACGGCAGTTTTAAGCCCTGAAAAGGACATATTGCAATTACCGCTGTTAATTATAGGTTTTGGAAATTTATATTTATGAGGATCGCCAAGTTTTGCTCTTTTCTCAATTTCAGGTCCTCCGGGAAAATCTAAGTTTAGCATTTTGGCTACCTTGTCAAAGGCTTCGCCTACGGCATCATCTATAGTAGATCCTAGTATTTTATATTTTCCGAGACCTAAAACTGCTACAAATTGGCAATGTCCGCCCGAAACTAACAAGAGTAAATAAGGATAAGGAATATTATCGGTTAGTCTTGCGGTTAAAGCATGACCTTCTAAATGATTAATTGCAATAAAGGGTTTTTTTAAAGCACTGCTTAGCGATCTTGCAAACATTGAGCCAACTATAACACCGCCGATTAAACCTGGACCGGAAGTTGCAGCAATTGTACTAATGTCCGTTAATTTAGTGTTGCTTTCTTTTAAAACATTTTTTAATGCTTTATCTAGATGCGATAAGTGAGAACGTGCAGCAATTTCAGGTACTACCCCTCCAAAAACTGCATGTTCTGTATTTTGTGAAATGATTATATTAGATAAGATTTCTCGATTTTCAGTGATTATAGAAACAGCTGTATCATCACAGCTTGATTCTATACCTAAAATTTTTATCATTCAAATTGAAACTAATTAGAGGCGTTGTTAAGTAAAAAATGATAGTTTGCGTTATTGTGAGAAGGTGTTGCCCACGTGGATACCGATGTCATTCCCGCGTATGCGGACATGACATAACAGGATCCATGTGACAACACCAACACCCGCTTGCAATCACGATATCTATCTTTAATAATGCCTAATTTAAGATACCTTTAAGGTATTTAATTGATTATACAGCTTATAAATAGATTGTTCGGCATCAATAATTTTTTTATTAACTATTTTTAATAGTTTTTCCGAAGGTTTTTCTGTTATTTGCGTTGCAAAACTTACTTGCTCCGCTAAATTTTTAAGTGATTCTTGTATTTCTACAAAAGATTTTTTAAATTGTTCTTTGATAGTAATAGATGATTCTTCAAGCTCTTTAATTTTTAAGCATAGATTTTCTAATAAATGATCTATTTTAGTTTGCATTAAAGTCAATTTTTGCTTTTGTTTTTCACTAAGATAGCTTAAAGTTTCTTGCATTTTTGCCTGTATACGTACTTTTGTAGTACGTTCAAGTTCTGAAGCTAAACCGATTTTACTCATTAAAAATATTATCCATTTGTGAACGTCCAAATGATACCATTTTGTACCGTTACGATAATCTGAAGGAAAAGCATGATGGTAATTATGCCAATTTTCACCGAGTAAGAATAATGCCATCCACCAAATATCTCCGGCAGTGCCTTTGTAATATTTTTTACTACCGGCAAAGTGGCATAAAGAATTAACGCAGAAGGTTGCTTGCTGCTGTAGGAATCTACCAAGCCCCATAAATAAAAATCCTGCATATGCCGATTGCATAGTACCGCCGACTAAGTAACCGATAAATAAAGGCACGACAACATTCATAAAAGCTGCTATTTGCCAATAATATTTTAGCTGCCATTTTAATAAATTGTTTTTCCCGTGCTTAGCCCAAGTAATGCGATCGATAGACTTATAGCTACCGCTTCCGACTAGCATCCATACTATATGAGACCACATAAAGCCTAAAAATTTATTATCAAATTTTAAAGGAGTATGCGGATCTTGGTCTTGATCCGTATATCTATGATGTTTATAATGATTAGATGCCCAAGATAAAGCTGGTCCTTGTAATGTTCCTGCAGACAGCATAATTAAGACAAACTCGGCATATTTATTTATTTTATAGGCATTATGAGACCATAACCTATGCAAACCGATCCCAACGGTAATATTATTAATATAATAACTAGCAATTATAAAAATAACTTCAGTTAGCCCTATTCCATAATCAAACGAATATTTAGCTACAAGAGATATAATAAAAATAGGATAAAATATTAAAGCAAATAAAGCGGGCTTATTTAGTTTACTTAACATAAAATTTACAGTTTTTAGTTATAAAATATATAAATCGGCAAGAATAAAATCTTAATTATATTATACATAAATATTAATAGATATTAACATACTTAATGCACAAATACAAAGAAAATTTTGACAATAAAATTCTAGTTATCCTTATTTAGACAATAACCGATAAAACGAACGGTTGTAATAATTAAATTGTCTTTCCCTAAGGCCTCTCTAATCCTATTTATATGAACATCTATGAGACGTTCATTAAAGGTCTCTTCACTTTCCCATAAATATTTTATTATTTCTTGACGCAAAAATACTTCATTTGGAACCTGAAAAAAAAGTCGTAAAATTTTAAACTCAGTAGGATCTAGACGAATATTCATTCCGTCTTTGTATACTTTTTCATTATTTAAATCAATATTTAGATTCTTAAATTTAATAATATTATCTTGTACAACTGACTTGGAACGTCTCAATAAGCTCTTTAAAGTACCTACTATTTGCTCAGATAAGAAGGGCTTATAAAAAAATAGCACGTTATCGTCTATTTCTGTTAAACGTTATTTATTGTTATTAAAGGATTTTCTTGTAATTCTGCACTAATAATCATGATAGCAAGCAGCTGACTAAAAAAATAAGTTAATGCTTTTTCTAGAGTTGAAGCCTTCATTATATTAAATCCTGCTCTTTCTATATCATTACTTAAAGAAATATTAACACTTTTTTTATTTTTTTCTTCTATAATTAAAACTTCAGGTAATAGCTTATCAAATATTGAATTAATCTTCATTAATATTTAGTAAATAATTAAAAATTTTTGTAATAATTTTCTAATTTATTAGGGTTTATAGCAAACTTTTTATAAAAAGAAATAAAGAAATAATAATTTTTTAAAGATAATACTTGAATTTAATAGTTTTAGTTGCTATAAGTAGCTTTATTTTAAAGTTTGTTTGTTGGAGATTCTTATATATCATGAGCTTTTATGAATCAGTTTTTATTATACGTCAAGACGTATCATTAAACGATATAGATAAAATCGTTGATGATTTTGCTAAAATTATTAAAGATAATAATGGCACTATCATAAAAAAAGAATATTGGGGGTTAAGAACTTTAGCTTACAAAATCGGTAATAACAAAAAAGGACATTATTATTTTTTAGGTCTAGATATTACTGGTAATGTAAAAGAAGAGCTAGAAAGAAAAATGAAGCTTAACGAAAATATCATTAGATTTCTTACAATTCAAGCAGATTCAATTAGTAGTGCACCTTCACCGATATTAAAAAATCAAAGTACAGAGAATACTCCGGTAATTGACGTAACGATTAATAATTAAATTTGTAAGAATTAAGGTTAAAGAATGTTAAAAAGTAATAATGCTAGTGAAACAGCTGCTCGCAAGGTAGGAGATAAAACTGCTAAAAAAGTATTTTTTAGAAGACGTAAAGGATGCCCTCTTTCTGTGCCTAATGCACCTGTTATTGATTATAAAAACCCTGAGCTTTTAATAAAATTTGTCTCTGAAGGCGGTAGAATGTTACCAAGCAGGATCACAAATGTTTGTGCAAGGAAACAAAGAAAGCTAAATAATGCTATTAAAATTGCAAGAATTTTAGCGTTATTACCTTTTGTATTTCAAGCTAAATAAAGGCATAATACATGGAAATTATATTAATAAAACCCGTAAGAAAATTAGGTAAAATTGGCGACATACTCAAAGTAGCAGACGGGTTTGGTCGTAATTATCTTTTACCGCAAAAATTAGCTATTAGAGCTACTGAGCCTAATAAAGAGCTAATAGTTAAACAAAAACACGAATTTGAAGCAAAAGATAAGCAAATAAGAGAAGAAGTAGAAAAAATTAATGCTCTTATTAAAGATCAACAATTAGTTTTTATCCGTCAAACATCAGATGACGGTAAACTTTTCGGTTCGGTTACTAATAAAGAAATAGCCGATAAATTATCTGAAAATGCATCTTATAATATTTCTCATTCAAATATTATTCTTGATAAACAAATTAAATCTACCGGAATTTATACAGTTGAAATAAGACTCCATGCAGAGCTTAATGCTATAATTACGGTTATTGTTGCAAGATCAGAATCAGAAGCACAAGATTATTTATGCGAACAAAAGACTGAAACTTCAGAAGATTTAGCTGAGTCAGCATAAATTTTTTTTATCATCTAATTGTGTAGTTTTTTGTACCATTGCAAAAGCAGAGCATTGTTGTATGGATTGAGAAACTTGCTCGATGTCATTCCCGCGTAGGCGGGCACCCAGCATAAAGCGAGATAAATCGAGCTTTTAATTTCAAAAATTTGCTGTATTTATACTTTTTTTCTGGATTCCTGCTTTCGCAGGAATGACATAAGATCCATGCAACAACGTCCTGCCTATGCGGAAATGACATACTACTACGTTTGACCACAATATCCAAACACTTTATAATACTAACATTTTTCAACCATGCTATATGAAAAATTTGAGTATAATATCAATAATCTAATAGGTAATTTTGGCTTATCTAAAATATCGATTGCAGTGTCTGGTGGGAGCGATTCGGTAGCACTTCTTTATCTTGCTAATATTTGGGCAGAAAAAAATAATATAGAATTATTTGTTATATCGGTTGATCATAACTTACGGGAACAGTCGAAGCAAGAGACCCATTATATCCAAAATATCAGTAATAGTCTAAATCGCAAGCATTATAGTTTATCTTTTGACCATCAAAATAATTTTTCCAATTTACAAGAAAGAGCAAGAGAAGGACGCTATGATTTGATGACAAATCTATGTCTAGAACTCGATATATTAGTACTTTTAACTGCTCACCATGAGATGATTACGTAGAAAATTTTTGTTTAAGATTAGAGCGTAATAGCGGTATATTTGGACTTAGTAGCAGTAATATCAATTGGTATAATAATATACACATAATTAGACCGCTATATAATATTCCAAAAAGTGAATTAGTAGAATATTTAGTCAGTCATAATATAACATGGTTTGAAGATGAGTCAAATTCATCTGATAAATATAGACGAAATGTTATTAGGAAAAAATTAGCTAAAGGTGCAGATTATATTAGACATCTTTCCAAACCAGCTTATAGAAAGGAATTTAAAGGAGACACGGAACGCAACACCGCAGCGTATAAAAAAGTACGTGAGGATGCATTGTTGCGTGGACCGGTAACACTCACTGTGTCACCCCGTGGCTTGACCACGGGGTCCATAAAGACAATACAAAGTACTAATAATTTTAGTATTTTTAACTGGATCCCGTGGTCAAGCCACGGGATGACAGAGGTAAAATTGATCCACGCAACAATGCCACGTGAGGATGCGAGTACCGGAACGGTGTCTAAATTACCTCTAGAAGCGAAGTTTGGAAAGATGTCTAAAGCCGCAATAATCTCACAACAACTTAAAACCAACAAACTTATAGAAAACGAGTTTAAGCCTGAATTAATATCGGCGATAGCTGAAGCGGTCAAGATTTTTGAATATGGCTTTGCTTTTCTTGATTTAGTTAAATTTGATAAGTTTTCAAATGAGGTGAAAGTACAAATAATTAATTTTTTACTGATAATAATTAGTGGACAATCTAGAGCAGCTCGTTTTTATTCGGTAGAACCTATTTTGAAATTAATTACTCAAGACGTAAACTTTAAGAATACACTTCATGGTTGTATAATTAAGCGTATACAAAACGAGTTACTTATATACAGGGAATTCGGCAAAAAATTACCTGAGAGTAAAATATTACTAGATAAATCCGTTATTTGGGATAATAGATTTTGTATCACAAAAAATCAAGAAACTCCAAATTGTTTTGTAACTCATCTATCGTTAGAAGATTATAAAATAATAAAGAAACAATTAGATTTAGAACCTTTGAAAAATCTATCCTGCAAAAACCACAATGCAGTTTTATTGACCTTACCTATAATTAAAATACTTGAAAAAGTTATAGCAATACCACATATATCATATTATGATAACACATGTGGAACTTTGAAGTATCTTTTTCTCCAAATTTTGTATCTCGTTTCACCCATTTTTGCTAACACCGGTATTTAAGAGGTTATCTGTAAATAAATTTTAACTACTAATTAAAATTTATTTACAGACCTCTCTTATACCAATAAAAATTTTTATTAGGTTTTATATCGATGAATAATCAAGGTAGAAGTATTTTAGCTTGGGCAGCACTTTTTATTTTTGTAATATTACTTTTTAATGTGTTCCAATCTGACGGTTTACTTGGCGGAAGAAATAATATAACTTTCTCGGATTTTTTAACACGAGTTGATGAAAAGACCGTTAATTCGGTAAAAATTCAGGGTAGAGTAATTGAAGGCACTTCAAATGACGGCTCTACTTTTAACACTTATGCTCCTGATTATCCTGATTTAGTAAATCGTCTTACTAGCAATGACGTTAATATTGAAGTAGTGCCTCTTGAAACAAGAATGAATACTTTTTTAGGCTTTTTAATTTCTTGGTTTCCTATGCTTTTATTGATAGGTGTTTGGGTTTTTTTCATGCGTCAAATGCATGGAGGTGGGAAAGCCATGGGGTTTGGAAAATCTAAAGCTAGGTTGCTATCAGATAAAGGACCAAAAATTACCTTTAAAGATGTAGCAGGTATCGATGAAGCAAAAGAAGAATTAACTGAAATAGTAGATTTTTTAAGAGATCCAAGCAAGTTCCAAAAGCTTGGCGGTAAAATACCGAAAGGCTGCTTACTTATAGGTCCTCCCGGAACCGGTAAGACACTTCTTGCTAAAGCAATTGCAGGTGAGGCTAATGTTCCGTTTTTTAGCATATCCGGCTCTGATTTTGTTGAAATGTTTGTAGGTGTTGGTGCAAGCCGTGTGCGTGACATGTTTGAACAGGGTAAACGTAATGCTCCTTGTATTATCTTTATCGATGAAATTGATGCGGTAGGTCGCCATAGAGGTATCGGTATGGGTGGCGGCAATGATGAACGTGAGCAAACCTTAAACCAAATGTTAGTCGAAATGGATGGATTTGAAGCAAACGAGGGAGTTGTGATCATTGCAGCTACAAACCGTCCTGACGTTCTTGATCGTGCATTACTGCGTCCCGGTAGGTTTGATCGTCAAATTGCCGTTGCAAACCCTGATATAAACGGTCGTGAGCAAATTCTAAAAGTACATTTAAAGAAAATTAAATATAATAGTACGGTACTAGCACGAATTATTGCTCGCGGTACCCCGGGCTTTTCCGGTGCTGAACTTGCTAACTTAGTTAATGAAGCTGCTCTTATTGCTGCAAGGCTTGGTAAGAAAGAAGTAGATATGCACGACATGGAAGAGGCAAAAGATAAGGTGCTGATGGGAGTTGCACGTCGCTCCATTGCAATGTCGGAGAAAGAAAAAAGGTTGACTGCATATCATGAAGGCGGACATGCATTAGTAGGACTTTATTGTCCTGCAGCATCACCTATTCATAAGGCTACGATTATACCACGTGGTAATGCTCTTGGGATGGTGCAAAGACTTCCTGAAACTGATGAATATTCTCAGAATCGTGAACAGATGGAATCATCTATAGCAGTTTATATGGCAGGAAGAGTAGCAGAGGAAATTATTTTCGGTAGAAATAAAGTAACCTCAGGAGCTTCGTCGGATATAAAAGGTGCAACTAATATTGCAAGAGCGATGGTTACAAAAGCAGGTTTAAGTGATTTAATAGGACCGATATTTCACGGTTCAAGTGGTGACGATATGTATGGTAGACAACCTAATAATGAAACCTCGGAAGCTACTGCAGAGTTAATTGATGCTGAAGTTAAAAGAATTATTACGCAAGGATATGAATTTGCAAAAGATATTTTAACAAAACATATAGATCAACTTCATACCTTAGCAAATGCTTTAATTGAATATGAGACATTGTCCGGTCAGCAAATTAAAAATTTACTTAGTGGTAGAGCTTTAGATTCAGAAGAGGAGAATAAATTTCCTTTTAATGATTCATCTACTATAAAAATAGATAAAGAAAAATCATCTGAGAAAACAAAAATAACTAAAGCTAAAAAAGAAAATTCCGCTTCCTAAGTTTAGTAGTATAATTTATGTATAAATTTATAGATTTATTTTGTGGTATCAGTGCTTTTAGAAAAGCCTTGGAAATAAAGGGTCTTGAATGTGTTTTTTCTTCTGATATAGACAAAGACGTACAAGAAGCATATAAAAGAAATTTCGGTGATAAGCCATACGGTGATATTACGGAAATATCAGAAACCAAAATCCCCAAACATGATATTTTATGTGTCGGTTTTCCTTGCCAATCTTTTAGTATTTCAGGTAAGAGGCTTGGTATAGGAGATGTAGACTCTTGTATGAAATAATCAGAATAGTACAATATCACAAACCCTATATATTATTGCTTGAGAATGTTAAAAATATTCTGAATATTAATAATGGCAGCGTAATTGAAACTATAGACCAAAAATTAGATGAGATTGGCTATAAAGTATATAGAAATGTATTAAATGCTTCATTATTTGGAGTACCGCAAACAAAGAGAAAGAGTTTATTTTGTTTGTTTACGAAAAGATTTTAGCAGTGAATATACACTCAAATATGTAAAACCGGAAGAGTCTTATGAAATGATTTTTCTTAATGATATTTTAGAACAGGATGTTGATAAAAACCTATATATTAATAGAGATGATGTTATTTTAGATAAAACACCGGTTGAAAACCAATTAGGATTGGTCAAGTTAATAAAGGCGGTCAAGGTGAAAGGATTTACAGCCCTTTCGGTCATTCACTTTATCAGCTTTTGGTGTTGGTGTCGGTGCTAGAACCGGTCTTTATTATATAAGTGATAAGATAAGAAGACTAGCAATCAATGAATGTAAATATTTAATGGGTTTCCCTCAAGATCATTATGTTGCAGATGGATTAAAGGGTTATAGGCAATTCAGTAATTTCATAAATAATAGCAAATATATATGACTCAATAAAAAGAGCAGTTTAATGTATAATGGAATATACTCAATCAACTTCAAAAATTGGCTAAGTTGTAAGTACTGCGGTACTCACGTATTAAGTATACGCTGTGTTCCTTGTCTTGTGAACTCCTGGCTCTTTTTGAAGTTGATCTTCGTATATGGATTGCTAACTATAAATATCGTCATTGTGAGTAGGCATTGTTGCGTGGACCAGTAAATGCTCTTGATGTCATTCCTGCAGAAGCGGGAATCCAGTACAACCTACAAAAAACTTGTTTTTTTAGGTTTATTTTGTTAGTATTAAGACTATTTTTTCTGGATTCCTGCTTCTGCGGGAATGACATCGGTACATCGGTATCCACGCTAGCAATACCTTGTGAGTAACTGTAAGTAGCATGGCAACCTAGAGACATTAATGTCATCCACGTAACAGGTATGAAAGATTGTGAATTAGCTAATTATTTTGTATAGTTCTAAAAACAAATTTTAAGAGAGTACTTAAATGGCAGAGTTAAGGTTACCGCCAAATTCAGTAGTAAAAAAAGGTAGAGAGTATAAAGAACAAGAGGAAATGCTTAAACCTAGCAAGATAAAAATTTATAGGTATGATCCTGATCTTGATGAGAATCCTACTATCGATAGTTTTGAGATAGATTTAAGCAAAACCGGACCGATGGTTTTAGATGCTTTAATTAAAATCAAAAACGAAATCGATTCTACTTTAACTTTTAGGCGTTCTTGTCGGGAAGGAATTTGCGGTAGTTGTGCAATGAATATTGACGGTACAAATACTTTAGCATGCATAAAACCAATAGAAGATATATCAGGCGATATCAAAATCTATCCGCTTCCTCATATGAAAGTAGTGAAAGATTTAGTACCTGATATGTCGCATTTTTATGCACAATACGAATCTATAGAACCTTGGCTCAAAACCGATAGCCCTACCCCTTCAAACTCTGAAAGGTTACAGTCGATTAAAGACCGAGAAAAGCTTGACGGTTTATATGAGTGTATATTATGTGCTTGCTGTTCTACTTCTTGTCCTAGCTATTGGTGGAACGGTGATAAATATTTGGGGCCTGCGATTTTACTACAAGCATATAGATGGATTGCCGATTCAAGGGATGATAATACCGGTGAACGTCTTGAAGCTTTAGAAGACCCATTTAAGCTTTACCGTTGTCATACGATTATGAACTGTACTAAGACCTGCCCGAAAGGCTTAAATCCTGCTAAAGCTATCGGTAAAATAAAAAGTTTAATTGCAGAACGTCACGGTGTGTGATGCTTAATTAATTATTTTAAAAATGATAAAATAATGAAAAAAGCAAGTATTTTCTGTTGATTGTAATAATACCATGACACAAGCAGAATATAAGAAAGTTGATAAGAAACTAAATCAAATATACCAAGAAATATTAAAACATATTTCAGACAAACAAGAACAAGTTAATTTACTTAAAAAATCCCCCAATTTATGGATTAAGTACTGAGATGCTGATTGTGAATTTCGAAGTTTTGGGGTTTATGGCGGTTCCGTATATCCAATGATACTGCTTATGTGTCTTACAGGAAAAACCGAAGAGCGTATAAAAGAATTTGAAGCCATGCTGAAATGTGAAGAAGGGGACTTAAGTTGTCTATTTATAATCAAGACTTAGAACCTAGGTTTTTTTTGTGGACATTTCTAGTTGATTTGCTATTTTGAGGTATTTTGTAGCGAAAATTAATAAGATTTTTGCTAGAATAGTTATTCATATTTCAAAAAAATCTTATAATTTGCAGCAACAAATAGCCAAAATTAAATCTTTTTAGAAATGTCCACAAAACCTAAATTAATTCATAATTTGTAATACTTTAAATAATTCTCCCATTTGTTTCGGTGATATTAGTCTTTCTACCTGTCTTTCTATTATTTGTGCCTGCTCAGACATCTTTCCAAACTCTACTTCTAGAGGTAATTTATACGTCGATCCGATACTCGCATCTTCACGTACTAAAGTGTACGCTGCGGTGCTGCGTTTCGTGTCTCCTTTAAATTCCTCTCTATAAGCGAATTTGGAAAGATGTCTATCATTAAGCTTGTCTTGCAATGTTTGTTTGCGTAATAAGATTCCATTTTCTATTAAAAAATCTCGTTGCGATATTGTATCTATTACGTTTATTTTGCTGTTTTTAGCTACCGTCTTTAATGCATAAAAATCCACATGTGCCGATAAATCAGCTTCTCCAAGATTTTCAAGGATGGGGCAATATTTATGGTTTTTAACCGCTTGTAATGTTTGATTATATTGATATCTAGTTCTACCATTCGGAGCTATATCATAGCCGTAATCTATTATTAAGCCACTGCCGCTTAGCCTTTTTAGATGCTGCGCTATAAATTTTATAATTTCTATCGATTTATAAGATTCTTCAAGTATTGCCCCGTCTTTTGCTTCAATATGAGTACGCAGCAGATATTCTTGTAATTGCTTATTAACGCTTATTTTATCATATTTAATTCTTTCGTCTACCGGCTGCACTACAAATATTCTTTCATACCATAATTCCTTGACTTTAATATATTGCTTTATAGGTATAGCATCAAAGAATTCGTTAGCTATTATTATAGTAGTTTTTTTTGGTATATCTTCTACAAATGATTGATGACTAATCGGTAAATTAATATCTTGTAAATTAGCCTTTTGATGAGCAATAAAATTTTTATTAATTTCTATTAGTTCAATTGATAAAGCTTTATAAAATTCTGGTACTAATTTTGCAGTACGTAGTAAATCACGCATTAATAGACCTCGACCAGGACCAAGCTCTACTAAACTAAGACTTTTTGGGCAGCCAATTCTTTGCCACTCTCTGATACACCATAAGCCGATAATTTCACCGAATAGCTGTGAAATTTCAGGAGCCGTAACAAAGTCACCTTCGTTAGCCAATGATTTTACTTGCTTATAATAGGAAGTAGGATTTAAGTTTAATACCTCCTGCATGAGGACATCGCAAGTAATATAACCGTTTTGATCAATTAATTGTCTTATTTTGGATTCGATTGACATATTAAATAACTTCCTAAAAGTAACATAGGTACAGATAAAATTTGTCCCATAGTTAAGCTATCTAAAATAAACCCGATTTGTATGTCGGGTTCTCTAAATATTTCAATAGTGATTCGGAAAAGACCGTAAAATGTTAAAAATATTCCTGAGTTTAAACCGCACTTTTTAAGAGTTTTGTGCTTAAATGTTGCATATGCTAAGATACTAAATAATACTAAACCTTCAAAAAAAGCTTCATATAATTGACTAGGATGTCTTGGCATAAAATCGCTATTCGGAAAAATCATACCAAAAGAAGAATTTGTAATACGTCCGTATAGTTCGCCATTAATAAAATTAGCGATTCTACCTAAAAATAATCCGATAGGTACTACAGGGGCTATTATATCCGTGAGACTTAAAAAATTAATTTTATATTTTCGGCAAAACAAATAAGCAGCAATAGTCCCCCCTAAAGCTCCGCCATGGAAAGACATCCCGCCTTCATAAGTTTTTAAGATATCTATTGGATTTGAAAAATATCTAGAAGGGTTATATAATAAAACAAACCCTAGTCTGCCTCCGACTATTATGCCTATAACGGCATAAGTAATGAAATCTTCTAGATTTTTTTTGGTAATTTGAGGCTTAAATTTTTCTATAATTTTATTTGCATAGAACCAGCCTAGCAAAATTCCTATTACATATGAAAGAGAATACCAAGAGATAGCAAGTGGACCTATAGAGAAAATAATTGGATTGATATTAGGAAATGTCATAGATAAATAAGTTATTTAATTCATTTAACGTCTGAGTTATGGAACATTACGTAAGTAATTGACGAAGCAATTCAGTTTTTTATTATTTTTATGGGTTGCCGCAGTTACTTCGTGGCTTCGCAATGACAGTATCTATATTTGCTTAGCAATACCAAATTCTTTTGAGTTAAAATTATTGATAAAAATAAAATTCTTAGTAATAATAAAAAAGATTTATATTTATAATAATAATGATAGGTAAAATATGCAATATTTAATGGATCTATATCATACCTCAAGTACAGAGTTAGTATTATTGTTTGTTATGTTAGTATCTCTTATACCGGTGATATTTCTAATTAAAAGATTAATTTTTATTCCTGTAAAAAATTATTTAACTAGACATCATTATGATGATTATGAAAGGATAAAAAAATATCCTATATTTCGTTATTTATTACATACTTTATTAGCACTTTACTTTGTATGTTGGGGAAAGATTTTTCATTCTACTGCTTTTAAAGCACATGTATTACTGGGAATCAAAGATACTATAGTAATCTTATATACTGGTATATCTGTGACGATGTTATTATTAACGCTTATAGATGCTTTTGCAGATCTGTATCACAATAGAATCAAAGCCGTTACAAAAAATGCACCGCTTAGCTTATATTTTCAAATATTAAAAATTATTGTCATAGTTATTGCAGCAATGGTAACTATTTCATATATATTAAATATTTCGCTTAGTACATTCTTAACAAGCTTAGGTGCAGCCGCAGCTCTTTTAACATTTGTTTTCAAAGATACCGTTTTAGGATTACTTGCAAGCTTGCAACTAACTACTCAAGAAATTATTAATATTGGAGACTGGGTACGTATAGGTGCAATTGAAGGAACAGTTGAAAAAATTACTATTTCCGTAGTAACAATTAGGAATTTTGACCAATCTATTTCCACAGTTCCTACTTACAGTATTTTAAATTCTAACGTAACTAATTATAGAGGAATTAGTGAATCAGGAGCAAGAAGGGTAAAGAGAGTATTTAATATTAATATGGCAACTATTAACTTCTGTGATGCTACTATTTTAAAAGCACTAAAAAAATCTCCTTATATATCAAAGGATGTAATAGATAAAATCACTCTTGATAAAGAAGAGAAAGATTTAACCAACATTAAACTATTCAAATTATATATTCAGGAATATCTAAAAAATAATCCGGCAGTTTATACCGAAGGGTTTACTTTTCTAGTAAGACAGCTTGAACCTACGATTAATGGGTTGCCTATAGAAATATATATCTTTGTTAAAGAAGTCAATTTAGTAGGTTATGAAAATATACAGGACAATATTTCTGAACATTTCATTTCTATACTTCCTGAATTTAAATTAAAAATATTTCAGAATGTAGGAGTGGTATAATATATCTGAAGTAAAATGAAAAGTAGTAAAAATAAAAAAATAAATTAAATTTGTATCCAAGATGGAAGTTGTCTTTCAGCTTGGATATTCACTACTTTTGAAAGCAAAGCAGTATATATACTACTTGATTATTTTCTCTAAATGCTTTAAAACTTAAAGCTTTAAAAATATTAAAATTTAAGACCTAGGAATGAATAATAATATAATTAATTTAATAGCCGCTATTGTATTGTCTTTAAGTATAATTTTCGGTTGGCAGTATTTTGTTGTAAAACCTGAACAAAAAAAACAGCAACAGCAAATAGCAGTGCAGAAAGCAGAAAATTTAAAGAAACAACAGTTAAAAGCTTTAGTCGCACCTGCAACTGGTATTGTTGTTCAAGAAGAAAGTCAAGTACAGCGTATTAAAATAGAATCTGAATCACTTACCGGTTCTATTTCATTAAAAGGACTTAGATTTGATGATTTAATATTAAAGAAATATAAACAAGATTTATCTAAAAATAGTCCTGAAGTGAGATTATTTTCACCGGCTAATACAGAAAATGCATATTTTGCTGAAGTTGGTTTAGTTAGTAATTTATCTAGTGTAAAACTCCCTAACAACGATACTATATGGAATAGTGATAGTGAAATATTAAGCCCTGAAAAACCTGTTCATTTATTTTGGGTTAATGAAGACGGAGTTAAATTTTTAATTACTATTACTGTCGATGAAAACTATTTATTTACTATAGAGCAAACCATCGTTAATAATAGTGATAAAGAACTTCCTGTGCAATCTTACGGTTTAATAAATCGTAAATATATTGCCGTAGAGAAAGCGGTGAATATATTACATCAAGGACCTATCGGGTGTATAGACGAGAATCTTAAAGAATATTCTTATGATGATATTAAAGATAAGAAAAGTGAAAAATTTGCAGCAAGTAAGGTTGACTGGATAGGAATTACCGATAAATATTGGTTATCTTCCTTGATTCCGGATAAATCAAGTAATTACAGCTCGAATTTTAATTATGCTCTTAAGCAAGGGACTGAAAGATATCAGGTAGATTTTATTTCACCGGTACAAATAATAAAGCCCGGCGAAAATTTTTCAATTAAAAGCAGAATTTTTGCTGGAGCAAAAAAAGTAGACTTGCTTGATAAATATGAAAAGCAATATGATATTAAATTATTTGATAGAGCTATTGATTTTGGCTGGTTCTATATAATTACCAAACCGGTTTTCTATGCCATGAATTATTTCTATGGCTATGTCGGTAATTTCGGTGTTAGTATATTAATTGTTACGGTTATAATTAAGCTATTAATGTTTACTTTAGCCAATAAGTCTTATCGTTCGATGAAAAAAATGAAAAATTTACAGCCGGAAATCGATAGGATAAAAAATTTATACAGTGATGATAAAGCACGTTTAAATCAAGAAATTATGGCTTTATATAAAAAAGAAAAAGTAAATCCGGTAGCTGGTTGTTTACCTATACTTGTTCAAATTCCAGTATTTTTCTCCATCTATAAAGTATTGTATGTAACTATTGAAATGCGGCAAGCACCGTTTTACGGCTGGATTAAAGACTTATCTGCACCTGACCCTACTACTATTTTTAATTTATTTGGCTTATTACCGTTCTCGCCGTCGTCATTTTTAATGATTGGAGCATGGCCTATTTTAATGGCTATTACTATGTTTTTACAGCAAAAAATGAGCCCTGAACCTGCGGATCCTATGCAAGCTCAAGTAATGAAATTTATGCCGCTAATTTTTTTATTTATGTTTAGTAGTTTTCCTGTGGGACTTTTAATATATTGGTCTTGGAATAATATTCTATCCATCGTTCAACAATATTATATTAATAAATTTAATTAATTAATGAGAATAGATAAAAATTTACCTAATTATCTAACTATTGCTCGAATAATGGTAATTCCAGTTATTATACTGGTATTTTATATAAATAATTCACTTGCACGTAAACTTGGGGCATTATTATTTGTTTTAGCTAGTATTACGGATTTTTTTGACGGTTATATTGCAAGAAAATATAATTTAGTTACAAGTTTCGGCAAGATGTTTGACCCTATAGCAGATAAGCTACTTGTAGGTTGTGTTATTATCATGCTAATAAAAAAAGATAATGTAGATGAGATACCTTGCTTATTAATTTTAGCACGAGAATTTTTAGTTAGCGGTCTTCGGGAATTTTTAGCTCTAGTAAAGGTTAGTGTGCCTGTATCGAGACTCGCTAAGGTAAAAACGTTTTTACAAATGTTTGCTTTATCGATATTGATACTAGGCTCAAAAGGTTCAGGAATTATTTATTTAGATATAGTAGGGGAAATAATTTTATGGATTGCCGCTTTTTTAACAATCATTACAGGTTATTCTTATTTTAAAGCCTGTAAGAAATATTTTTAAATAGGAGAATTTTATGATACATGTAAAATATATAATTTTAGGGTTTATTATAGTGTCTAGTTTAAATCTTTACGCTGCTAACAATGATATAATTGCCAATAAGAAAGTTGTAAAGGTAGAAGTAAGTAATGAACATTTAAAAACATTAAATGAAGCTTCTACTCTTTTAATTAGTTGTGTAGATTTTAGATTAATAGATGAAACAGATAAATTAATGAAGCAATTAGGATTAGAAGATAATTTTGATAAAGTATCACTGCCCGGTGCATCGCTTGCTCTCGTTAACGACAAATATACTTATTGGGGAAAAACAATAGAAGATACTATTGAGATTTTGCAAGAATTACATAACATAAAACAAATTGTTTTTCTTGATCATAGAGAATGTGGAGCTTATAAAATACTTATAGGTCAGGAACAGCTAAATACCAAGGAAAAAGAAACGGCAGCACATGCAGCAATTTTAAACAAGGCCCGTGATATAATAAAAGAAAAATTCCCCCAATTAAAAGTTTATACTTTTTTAATGGGTCTTGATGGTGTAGTAGAGCAGATTTATGAAATACCTAGCTAAAAGCGGAGTTGTTGTATGGATAGGTTTATCTGTCATTGCGAGGAAATTGCGTAGCAATCCCAGGAGTTTGTTATTATTTCATAAGATTGCCGCACAGCCTACGGCTGCTTGCAATGACGATTTTTGACCCACACAATAACGGCTAAGAAAAGTAATTTATTTTGTATCTTTGCTTTTATTATCATTAGAATTAGCAGTATTATTCTTTTGGTCGTTTTCTGCCGGTAGTTTAGAGATAGATAGTTTTTGTTTATATTTTTGTTGCTCTGCTAAAAAATTTTGAGCCTCTTTGGAAAGGCTGTTATATAGTTCACGTTTCTTCTTATTAATCTTGACTATTGCTACTCTATATTTTTGTATTTCCTCCCGTACTTCCGGTTTTATAGTACCGGCGTAAGTAGAAAAATCATCTATAATTTTTTGTGTTGTAACATCGTTAGTTTTTGCTGCATCTTTTTTTGAGCCGTCAGAAGTTGTACTATTGGCAAAGCAGCTTGTACTAAGTAAAATAGCTATTCCAAATATTATTTTTTTTATCATATAAACCTTAAGCCTTATTCTTGATAAGTAGACCATTTTTAAGTCTAATAGTCAATAGACTTCTTTTGGAACTCTACTTCTAGGGGTAATTTGTACGTCAATCCGGTACTCGCATCCTCATGTACTTTTTTATACGCTGTGGTGCTGCGTTCCGTGTGTCCTCCAAATTCCTCCCTATAAGCGAGTTCGAAAAGAAGTCTAATATATAATAGAAATTTATATATATGTATTTTCTATTTGTATGTTATTGTTTGGTGAGTATAAATATACAATATTATAATAATAACGCTCAAGAGTTTTATAGCAGAACAATCAATGCAGATTTGTCTTATAACTATAAAGCATTTACTAGCTATTTACCTGAACAAGCTCATATTTTAGATGCAGGTTGCGGAGTTGGTCGTGATACAAAATATTTTTTAAGTCAAAGATATCAAGTTACTGCTTTTGACGGTTCAACCGAAATGGTTAAATGAGCTACAAAAGCAACCGGAATAGATGTACTACACTCCACTTTTCAAGATATCGATTTTAAGGAGTCGTTTGATGGTGTTTGGGCTCAAGCAACTCTCCTTCATGTACCTTATAATGAAACAATCAATGTGTATAAAAAATTCATGCTGCATTAAAGCCGGAAGGCATTTTTTATGCTTCTTACGGATACGGTTCAGATATTATACAACTTGATGATCGCGATTTTTACAATATGCATGAAGATACAATAAAACCTTATTTTAACAGGCTTTTTGAAATAGTTAAAATATGGACGGAAAAGAGTAAGAGATTCTCTCCAAGTAAAGAGGCATTATGGTTAAATTTTATTGTTAAAAAAAGTAAAACAATATTATTAGATTAGTTTACTTATTTCTTGCTTTAATAATCAGTTTTAAAATATACGCAAAGGAATATAAAGGCTTAACATATAATCGTTATGAAAAAGATAAGCATGTGATTCATGTGTTAACTATTGATCCTAAGAATTTTGGGTTAAAACTAGTTAAAGCTCATAATCAGGTTATAGACAGAGAAACAGTAAACGTTATGGCACACCGCACTAATGCAGCTGCTGCTATTAATGTCGGATTCTTTGAAATCGCCGGTAGTGATGACGGCAGACCAAGCCTTACTTTAATGATAGACGGCAAACTATTTAGTCTTAGAAAACAACTACAAAGTTTGTTAATTATAGATCAGGGCAATATTCAAATTACCAAGGCTAGTGCAAAAATTTTAGTAGCAATAGGCGATAAATCTGTTATTCCAAATCAAGTTAATTATTTTTCAAACCTAAAAGGTATTACTTTCTATAATGATGTTTGGGCGTCTACCAAATTAACGTCGTATACTAACAAAGAATTTTTGATTGATCAGAATAGGTCTAATTTTATTGTTACGGCAATAAGTAAGCATGGTGATAATCAAATTCCATAGAAAGGCTTTATATTGTGTCCTTTCCACAAGCAACAAGTTTGCTGGTAGTAAATATAAATGATTCTGTAAAGCTAATTTTGGAATTTATCTATAAAGACGGTAAGCTTATAAATTTAAGTAACACTGCTTCAATAGTAACCGGTATTCCCTTATTGATTCAAAACGGTAAAAATGTTGTAGATAATCCAAAGCAAGATGATCCGGCTCATGCTTGTACTGCCTTAGGAGTGTGTAATGACGGTACTATAGTTATAGTTGTAGTCGAGCATATTTATAAGCAACATGTAAAAGACCTTAAGCTTGTGCAAGTAAGATCAATATATACGGAAAGAGAAAGAAATAAATGTTGATAAATTAACAATCCCTGAAGCTTTAAAATTTTAGAAAAACACCTTGTTAAGTATACTGTGATAGGATAACTAAAACAGAACTTGCAGATTATATGTTAACTTGGATATGAATCGGCAATCAATTTAGACGGACATTATTAATGGGCGAAAAAATTATAAATAATGTAATAGGTGATGAAGATGAAGCTTTAGGCGAACATCTCGTGCGTCCCGTATCCGATGCAATAGTATTATACCAAATAATATAAAGTAAATTTACGTTGCCTTAACATGGAACAATGTCATTCTTGCAAAGATAGGAATTCAGTAACTAAAAGATACAAATATATTTAATTTTTCATATTAAAAGCTTAGATAATGTCGCTTTTTGCTAGATTCCCGCTTTCGCGGGAATGACATACTCAAATTTTAGCTAGAATGATATTTGAGATTTAGAGAACTCTAAGATTTTATATTTTCCTGCTCCATTGCTTTTTTACGCATTTCTAAATATTCTTCTTTAGTCATTATTTTTTTGGGAGCTACATAATCTAAAAATACTTTTCCGTTTAGATGATCGATTTCATGCTGGATAACTCTTGCTAAAAATCCTTCTGCGATACCTTGAATTTGATTGCCATTTATATCATATGCGTGATAATGAATTTTCTTGAATCTTGCTACTGGTCCTGTAGCATTTTCAACAGAAAAGCATCCCTCGTAATCTTCATGTTTATCAATACCTATCGGTTTATATGAGGGGTTAATCCAAATAGTTTTAGGCATTGTATCCTTAAGGTCAGGACGCCATTTTTTTAACTCTGCATCTTCATGTACTGCAAATATTATTATACATTTTGATATGCCTATTTGCGGTGCAGCAAGTCCTGCACAATTTTCTTCTTGATCATATTTCTTTTCTAAAATAGATATATCACGTAAATCTTCTGAAGATAAAGGAAAGTTTAAAGTTTTTGCCTTTATTCTAATAGTTTTATCCTCTGAACTATTTAAGGTTTGAATGTTCAAAGTTACATATTGCGGTAATGAAATATTGTTTTCATTTTTCATATTACTTTTACAACCTGTTATAAAAATTATAGCAGTTAATAATAGAGCTGTTTTTAATTTGGACATATATTTTATTATAATAATTTATAAATAGAAAATTATAGATAGAAGCTAAAATCAAGTAAATAAATTGTTATATTTCTTTTACGCATCCTATAGTTAATAATTTTATTTAATTTCTTTTGAGAAAAAATCAATAGGTTTGACTTTTCTAACATATTTTAGTACAATATTTATCTTCAAAAAAATAGAAAAATTTAATTTATGAATAATCCCAAAAGTGACAATTATCTCTCGGAACTAAGCAAGGTAATTTGGCCTATAGAAAGATATGAAAATAAGAAGTTTCTTCCTATGGCGTTTATGATGTTCTGTATTTTATTAAACTACTCAACGCTTCGTTCAATTAAAGACGGGTTTGTAGTAACGGATATAGGGGC
This sequence comes from Rickettsia argasii T170-B, assembly GCF_000965185.1. Lineage (NCBI taxonomy): Bacteria > Pseudomonadati > Pseudomonadota > Alphaproteobacteria > Rickettsiales > Rickettsiaceae > Rickettsia > Rickettsia argasii. The sequence continues at coordinate 41,848 of NZ_LAOQ01000006.1, read as the reverse complement.
AGAAGCAATAAGTTTCTTAAAAACATATATCGTACTACCTTCTGCCATAATCGCTATGGTAATTTATGTTAAGCTCTGCGATATTTTAAAGCAAGAAAACGTGTTTTATGTTATTACTTCATTTTTCTTAGGGTATTTTGCATTATTTGCGTTTGTTCTTTACCCCTACCCTGATTTAGTTCATCCTGATCCTGAAACCATAGAATCTTGGAGTTTAGCTTATCCTAATTTCAAATGGTTTATAAGAATAGTTGGGAAATGGAGTTTTGCATCTTTTTATACTATGGCAGAGCTTTGGGGAACAATGATGCTTAGTTTATTATTTTGGCAATTTGCTAACCAAATTACTAAAACCGATGAAGCTAAACGTTTTTACTCAATGTTTGGTTTACTTGCTAATTTAGCATTGCCTGTAACATCCGTAATTATTGGATATTGCTTGCATGAAAAAACTCAAATAGTTGCAGAACATCTAAAATTTGTGCCTTTATTTGTTATAATGATAACAAGTAGCTTTTTGGTAATATTAACATATAGATGGATGAATAAAAACGTTCTAACCGATCCTAGACTTTATGATCCAGCATTAGTAAAAGAAAAGAAAGCTAAAGCTAAAATGTCATTAATAGACAGTTTTAAAATGATCTTTACTTCTAAGTATGTAGGTTATATTGCATTGTTACTTATTGCTTACGGTGTTTCAGTAAATTTAGTTGAAGGTGTTTGGAAATCCAAAGTAAAAGAATTATATCCAACGAAAGAGGCTTATACTATATATATGGGTAAGTTCCAATTTTATCAGGGTTGGGTTGCAATTGCTTTCATGCTTATAGGTAGTAATATTTTAAGAAAAGTATCATGGTTAACTGCAGCTATGATAACTCCATTAATGATGTTAATTACCGGTGCAGCGTTTTTTGCATTTATCTTTTTTGATAGTGTTATTGCTATGCATTTAACAGGTATTCTTGCTTCAGGTCCTTTAGCACTTGCTGTTATGATCGGTATGATTCAAAATGTTTTAAGTAAAGGTGTAAAATATTCTTTATTTGATGCCACTAAAAACATGGCGTATATTCCGCTTGATAAGGATTTACGAGTAAAAGGGCAAGCTGCTGTTGAAGTTATCGGAGGAAGATTTGGTAAATCAGGCGGTGCTATTATTCAATCTACATTCTTTATTTTATTTCCTGTATTTGGTTTTGTAGAGGCAACTCCTTATTTTGCTTCTATATTCTTTGTAATAGTAATATTATGGATATATGCCGTTAAAGGTTTAAATAAAGAGTATAAAGTTTTGGTAAATAAAACTGAAAAATAGAATTTGTTAAAATTTATTTACTGCTAGACTCTTAAACTTGCTTTTTTATAGTCGGAGAGTTTATAATATGAAAAATACAAGATCCAAAATTAAAACTCCAAGATCGCCATATGTAAAAAAATATAATAGTTGGCGAGTAAGGGTTTTGTATTCTATTATTATAGGTTACGCAACTTTTTATTTTTGTCGTCAGAATTTTAATATAGCAACTCCTGCTATAAGAGAATATTTTGGGGTTACTAAAACACAAATTGGCTGGATATTAACTGCTTCATCTATTATGTATGGAGTTAGTAAAGCGTGTAACGGGTTTATTAGCGATAAAGTTAATGCTCGGATATTTATGGTTTTGGGGCTTTTATTTGTCGGGATCATTACTATGCTAATAGGTTTTTCAGATTCTTTATGGCTTATAGGAATTTTATGGATAGCCAGTAACTGGTTTCAATCTATGGGCTGGCCTCCTGCAACAAAGATGCTTACTCACTGGTTCGCTTCAAAAGAACTTGGAACTAAATGGGCTATGGGTGCAACTTCTAATCAAATAGGTGGTGCCCTTGCTATGATAAGCTGCGGTTATTTAATCGATAAATTTGATTGGAGAGCTGCCTTTTTTGTCCCAGGTGTAGTTGCTTGTGTAGTATCGCTTTTTTTATATAATAGGCTTCGTAATTCTCCAAAAGAAGTAGGTTTATCTACCGTAGAGGAATATAAAGAATATCCGCCTGAAGCTATAGGAGATTATGAGAAGCTATTAACTCCACAATTACTTAAAATGGTCTTTTGTAATAAGCTAATATGGTATGTTTGTTTAGCAAATATGTTTGTTTATATAATACGTTCCGGAGTAATTTATTGGGCTCCAACATTTTTAAAAGATTTACGTAATATAAGTCTTGCAAATGCAGGCTTACAAATCGGTTTATATGAAATGATAGGTATCCCAGGGGCATTAATAGCAGGTGTTTTATCTGATAAACTATTTCAAGGTCGTCGAGGTCCTGTTGCATCCATATGTATGGTATTGCTTAGCTTATTGTTAGTCTTGTTTTGGAAACTTCCTATTCACAGTGAATTATTAAGTATAGTAATTCTTTCTTTAATAGGCTTTTTGGTTTCAGGACCTCAGCTCCTTGTAGGTATAGCAGCTGCTGATTTTAGTACCCGTCAGGCTGTCGGTACGGCTAATGGATTATCAGGGTTATTTGGTTATTTAGGAGCGGCTATTGCGGGAGTCGGCGTAGGATGGATTAGCGATAATTATGGTTGGAATGGGGTATTTATATTTTTCAGTATTTCTGCTCTTTTAGGAGGAGGATTATTTGCTTTAATATGGAATCGTTCAGCTAAAAAATACATTTAATAATTATAATAAATAGGTTACAAAATGACAATACAATATACTTTTTCAATGATTAAGCCTGATGCTATCAAAAGGAATAAAATAGGGCAAGTTAATACTTACTTAGAAAATGCCGGTTTAAAAATAGTGGCTCAGAAAATGAAATTTTTAACTAAATATGAAGCTGCATGTTTTTATGATGAGCATAGAGCAAGACCGTTTTTTAATAGCTTAGTTGAATATATTACTTCAGGAGCGGTAGTACTTCAAGTGCTTAAGGGGGAGGATGCTATAACTTTAAACCGCACCGTTATGGGTGCAACTAATCCTGCTGAAGCTGAAGCAGGTACTATTAGAAAAGATTTAGGCGAATCAATTGAGGCTAATAGTATTCATGGTTCAGATAGTGAAAATAGTGCGAAAAGAGAAATCGAATTTTTCTTTAATAAATCTGAAATTATAGAATAATTAATGCTAAAATATGACGTAATAGTTATAGGCGGTGGACATGCAGGCGTAGAAGCAGCCGCTGCTTCTGCACGTCTTGGAGTTCCTACTCTCTTAATTACGTTAAAACCGGAAAATTTAGGCGAAATGTCTTGCAATCCAGCAATCGGTGGCATTGCAAAAGGCACATTAGTTAAAGAAATCGATGCACTTGATGGGTTAATGGGTTATGTTATAGACCAAGCTGGTATACATTATAAAATGCTGAATGAGACTAGAGGACCAGCAGTTTGGGGACCTAGAGCTCAAGCTGATCGAAAGCTTTATAAAAAAGCGATGTATCAAATATTAACGAATTATCCTAATCTAGATATATTATATGGAAAAGTGGAAGATATAGAAATTAAATCTTCTAAAATTGAAGCGGTTATTTTAAATAACGGTAGCAAAATTCTTTGTCAAAAAATTATATTAACTACAGGTACTTTCCTATCAGGTCTTATTCATATTGGACAAAAAAAAATTCCTGCTGGTAGAGTAGATGAAGAGCCTTCGTATGGATTATCAAATACATTAAAACAAATAGGTTTTAGACTGGCTCGTTTAAAAACAGGTACACCGCCTCGCATTGATGGACGTACTATTGATTATAGTAAAACAATTTTACAACCCGGCGATAAAATTCCTCGTCCTTTTTCTGAATTAACAAATATTGTTAATGTTTCTCAGATAAATTGTTTTATCACAAAAACAACCTCAGAAACTCATGATATTATACGTGAGAATCTTGATAAATCCGCAATGTATTCAGGGCAAATAGAAGGAATAGGACCGCGATATTGTCCTTCTATTGAAGATAAAATAGTCAGATTTAGTACAAAATCAGAACATCGTATATTTTTAGAACCTGAAGGGTTAGATGATTATACGATTTATCCAAACGGTATTTCTACTTCTTTGCCTGAAGATGTGCAACATAAATTAATCAAAACAATACCAGGATTAGAAAATGTAAAGGTTTTACGTCCAGGTTATGCTATAGAATATGATTATGTTGATCCACGTGAAATAAGTGTTACGCTAGAGACAAAAAAAATAGCTGGATTATATTTGGCCGGGCAAATTAACGGTACTACAGGATATGAGGAAGCCGCAGGGCAAGGTATAATAGCCGGTATAAATGCTGCTTTAGCAGTAAAAGATCAAGCACCGTTTATGTTAACAAGAGCAAACAGTTATATTGGAGTAATGATTGATGATTTAACAACATTTGGTACTATAGAACCTTATCGTATGTTTACTTCTCGCTCAGAATATAGATTATCTTTAAGAGCAGATAACTCTGATTTACGTTTAACGGAATTAGGGATGAACATTGGAGTCGTATCAGAAAAACGTAAAAAAATATTCACAAAAAAATGTGAAGATATAGAAAAAATAAAATCATTATTAAATACCTTGTCTTTAACTACTAGTAAACTTGCTAAAATGGGTATACAGGTTGCACAGGATGGTACATATAAAACAGTATTAGACTTATTTAAAATACCTAATTTTAATGTTGAACAAGCTATTAAAATTTTTCCTATGCTTAAAGAAACACAAAATAATAACATTTTGCAATTACTCTATATTGAAGCAAAATATGCTTCATATTTAACTAGACAACACGCAGATATTAATTTATTTCAAAGTGAAGAGGCGCAGTTCATACCTAAAAATATTGACTATTTTAAAATACCAAGTATACCATTAGAGATACAGGAAAAACTTTCTTCCTATAAACCTACTACTATTGGTGTAGCACGTCGAATTCCAGGGATTACACCTGCAGCAATTACGGCTATTATAATTTATTTAAAAACTAAATATAGTGATGGAAGTTCCACGTGAAATAATTGAAAAGTTAGAAATTTTTCAAAAGTTAGTTAAAAAATGGAATAAATCAATCAATCTTGTATCGGATAATACTATACATAATTTTTGGCAACGTCATATATTAGACTCATTACAATTAATACAATATATTGATAATAAAGACATACATTTGGTTGATATAGGAAGCGGTTCTGGTTTGCCTGGTATAGTATTATCTATAGCGGGGGTAGCGCAAGTAAGTTTAATAGAAGCTGATTTACGTAAATGTATATTTTTAGAAAAAGCATCAAAGATATCAAATAATAACATACAAATAATCAATCAAAGAATAGAAAAAGTAGAAATAGATTGTAGTATATTAACTTGTAGAGCTTTCTCTAACTTAAATACAATATTTAATTGCATAAAAAATATTTCAGTACGAGAAAAATTTTTGTTATTAAAAGGAAAAAATTATTTAACTGAAATAGTAGAAGCTAAAGAGAGATGGTTATTTGGTTATTTAATACATCAAAGTATTACTTGTGAAGAAGGGAAAATTCTAGAAGTTAGTAATTTAACGAAAATGATATGAAAGTAATTGCTATTGTTAATCAAAAAGGAGGGGTAGCTAAAACTACAACTACTGTAAATTTAGCTACAGCTTTTGCTGCTGTAAATAAAAAAATTTTAGTTATAGATCTTGATCCTCAAGGGAATAGTAGTACCGGTTTTGGAATTAGTCAGCAACAACGCAAAAATACTATATACCAAGTATTAACAAATTTAATAGAATTGCAAGATGCAATAATTTCTACAGATATACCAAATTTAGAAATAATTACTTCAAACACTAATCTATCTGCGGCTGAATTAGACTTAACAAAATTAAAGGACCGAGAATATATTTTAATGAAGCTATTGGCAGAAATAAAAATATTATATGATTATATAATTATTGATTGCCCTCCTTCATTAAATTTATTAACGGTAAACGCTTTAGTTGCAAGCGATGAAGTACTGATTCCAATGCAATGTGATTTTTATTCTTTAGAAGGATTAAGTCATTTGTTAAAAACAATTGAAATTGTAGAGAAAAAATTAAATCCTAAGATAAAGATTGCAGGTATATTATTTACAATGTATGATAAGCGTAATCGTTTAACTGAACAAGTAGAAGATGATGTTAGAAAATGCTTAGGAGAATTAGTATTTAAAACCGTTATTCCAAGAAATATTAAAATATCTGAAGCTCCTTCATATGGACAACCGGCTATTATATATGATTATAAATGTTCGGGAGCAGTTGCATATATAGAACTTACAAAAGAAATCTTAGAAAGATATGGCGAAAAATAAAGGACTAGGAAGAGGATTATCTTCATTACTTGGAGAAGAAGTTATTTCTATAGAATCAGAAATAGTACAAATAATCAATATTGATAAAATAAGACCAAACGAGAATCAGCCTAGAAAAAACTTTGAATATGATAAAATAAAAGAATTAGCAGATTCTATATTGAATAATGGTTTATTACAGCCTATTATTGTTGATAATAATTTCCAAATTATAGCAGGAGAGCGACGCTGGCGTGCATGTAAATTAGCAAAAGTTTTAGAGATACCGGTAATTATAAAAAATTTAGATGCTAGAGAGAGTATGGAAATAGCATTAATTGAGAACATACAAAGAACTGATTTAACAGTGATGGAAGAAGCTCGTGGCTTTAAATATTTAATAGAAAATTTTAATTATACGGCAGAAAAATTAGCTGAAAGGCTTGGTAAAAGTCGTAGTCATATAGCTAATTTAGTAAGGCTTAATAATTTGCCGCAGTCTATTCAAGATAAAGTAAATGAAAATATACTAAGTATGGGTCAAGCCCGGTGTTTAATAAATCATGAACATGCAGAAGTAATAGCCGATCATATTATAAATAATGATTTAAATGTACGTCAAACAGAAGAACTAGTAAGACAATGGTATAAGAATGAGTATACAAAATCTCCGAACAATAATAACAAAATAGGAAAGCGTTTTTTAAAGGACAAAGCTACGGATAATGATCTAGAATTATTAGTAAAAGCTTTATCAGAAAAATTTGGTATAAAAATAACAATAGAAAATTATCCACTAGGCGGAAAATTAATATTTCATTATAAAGATTTGGAAGAATTAGACTTGATATTATTAAAATTAAATTAAAATGCCAGCATTTTATTTCTTAAGATAAATATCTAAACGAGAAAAACAATGATAGAACTTACAATTTCTGATTTTGAATTATATGATCATAGAGCAATAAATTCATACAATACAGTAGTAAATATAATATATCGGTGTAAAATAATAATATAAGGAAATAAGTAATTTATGTCATATCAATATGTTTATGAAATAGTTGGTTTAAGCAAAATTATAAATGGTAAACGAATTTTAAAAGAAACAAATTTATCATTTTTACCAAAAGCTAAGATCGGTATAATAGGTCCAAATGGAGCAGGCAAATCGACTTTATTAAAAATAATGGCAGGTATTGATAAAGAGTTTGAAGGTAAAGCAACAGCTAAAATTGGTATAAAAGTAGGATATTTACCTCAAGAACCGTATCTTGATGCTAGTAAAAATGTTTTTGATAATATCATAGAAGGTCTTCATGAAAAGAAAAAACTTATTGATGAATTTAATTATATAAGTAACAAATTTGCTGCTGAAATCACTGATGAAGAAATGCAAAAGCTTTTTGATAAACAAGCAGAATTACAAGAAAAAATAGACAATTGTGATGGATGGAATCTAGAACGTGAAATAGAGATCGCAATGCTTGCTTTACGTTGCCCACCAAAAGAAGCAGATATTACAAAAATTTCCGGTGGAGAAAAAAGAAGAGTGGCTTTATGTAAATTGCTTTTAGAGAAACCTGATATGTTGTTACTTGATGAACCTACAAATCATTTGGATGCAGAATCAGTTTCTTGGCTTGAGGATTATTTAAAGCATTATGAAGGTACTGTAATAGTAATTACCCATGATCGTTATTTTTTAGATAATGTTACAGAATGGATATTAGAAATAGATCGTGGAAATTGTATACCGTGGGAATCAAATTATAGTTCTTGGCTTGAGCAGAAGCAAAAAAAATTAGCTTTAGAAAGTAAAGAAGACGATGATAGAAAAAAACAATTGAATCGTGAACTTGAATGGATTCGTCAAACTCCAAAAGCTAGACAATCAAAAAATAAAGCACGTATTACAGCATATCAAGAGTTATTAAATAAACAACAAGAACAAAAAACTGATCCTACTCAAATAATTATACCTAACGGACCTCGTTTAGGTGATCTTGTTATTGAAGCAGAACATATAGCTAAAAAATTTAATAATAAAATATTATTATCAGATTTTAGTTTTAAAGTTCCACGTGGAGCTATTGTAGGAATTATTGGACCGAATGGAGCAGGTAAGTCTACTTTGTTTAATATTATTACAGGTAAAATAATGCCAGATAGTGGTTCTATTAAAATTGGTCAAACGGTAAAATTAGGTTATGTCGATCAATCACGGGATCATTTAGATGATAATAAGACTATATGGGAAGAAATTTCAGAAGGTCTAGATGAATTACAACTTGGTAATAGAATAATTAAAAGTAGAGCTTATTGTGCAGCTTTTAATTTTAGAGGCGGTGATCAACAAAAAAAAGTTGGACAACTTTCAGGTGGAGAACGTAACAGAGTACATTTGGCAAAACTACTAAAAGAAGGAGCAAATGTTATATTATTAGATGAGCCGTCTAATGATTTAGATATTGATACGTTAAGAGCGCTTGAAGATGCTATTTTAGATTTTGCAGGTTGTGTATTAGTGATTAGTCATGATAGATGGTTTTTAGATAGAATAACCACTCATATTATATCATATGATAAAGAAAATAATGCTACATGGTTTGAAGGAAATTATCAAGATTATCATGAATATATGCTAAATACTAACGGGGAAAGTATTTTAAATCCAAAATATAAACATAAGAAATTAATATAAATATGTCTTTAACGCAAATATTATTAATTTTGTTTGTAGGAATATTGGTAACAAAACCGCATGATATTTTTATAATTATTAAAGAATTAAAAAAAATAAAAGCGTATATAATTAATATTAAGTCATCTATTGTAAAAAATATAGATGAACCGTTAGAAACAGAGCAGGTAAATTTTTATTTAAAAAAAATTATTAACCTAGAAGGTTGTTATCATGGTAGTTATGATTTAACAACAATAAAAGAAAAATATTATACACTAATAATTAATAATGACTTAATAGAAAATGAATCAGTACCTGATATAACAGAGAAACACTAATCCGTGCCTCGTTCAATTAATTAAATCTAAGAATTATGCAAAAAGTAGTAAAACTTAACAATATCAAAATAGGAAATGATTTACCGTTTGTTCTAATTACAGGGCCTTGTCAGATTGAAGGAAAAGATCATGCGTTGTTTATGGCAGAAAAACTTGTTAAACTAACTAGCAAGCTTGAGATTCCATTTATTTATAAATCTTCTTTTGATAAAGCTAATAGAACTTCCGTACATGGGATTAGAGGACTTGGTATTGAGAAAGGTTTAGAAATTTTATCAAAAGTAAAATCTGAATTCGATTGCCCTATTGTTACTGATGTTCATTCAGAGAGTCAATGTGCTGAAACAGCCGAAGTAGCAGATATTTTACAAATTCCGGCATTTTTATGTAGACAAACCGACTTGCTTCAAGCTGCAGCAAAAACAGGTAAAATAGTAAAAGTAAAAAAAGGGCAGTTTCTAGCTCCGTGGGATATGAAAAATGTACAAACAAAACTAGAAGCTTTTGGAGTAAAGGATATATTATTTACAGAGCGAGGAGTATGTTTTGGCTATAATAACTTGGTATCTGATATGCGTAGTCTTGCAATAATGGCAGAGTTAAATGTACCTGTAGTTTTTGATGCCACACATTCCGTTCAGCAACCGGGCGGGCTAGGAGGCAGTACCGGCGGAGAAAGAAAATATGTAGAGTTACTTGCAAAGGCGGCAACTTCTGTAGGTATCGCCGGTATGTATATGGAAGTACATCAAGACCCCGATAACGCCCCAAGCGACGGTCCATGTATGATGAAGTTGGATAATCTAGAGTCCATTCTTATCAAACTAAAAAAATATGATAAAATTACAAAAGAAAAATAACTTCAAATTTTACCTTTAAAAATATATATAAATATCCCCTATTAATTCAATTTTAAAATAGAAGTAATAATTTTTTACAATATAAAAAATAAAACTTTCTTATCGTTAGAATTTCACAAATTCGCCTTTAAATCTTTGTTGTAAATTTACTTATTTAGAATTTTTTTAAATAGTGTTAATATTTATTTATTCAGCTTATAGATCAAAGATGTTTTTATTTGTATAAATGCAAATAATTTGTAGGTATAATTATTATATGGAATCAAATAAAAGCAGTTGGCAGTACACTGCTTGGTAGTCCTAAACAGGAACGAGTAATATAAAATTAAAACCTTATCAAGTAACCGATAATGTAGAATCTAATAAAGAACAAAAAAATATTATAAAGAAGCATTAGAATGGCTTGATAAACTGACGGGATCGCAAGCTGAGCATATTATTATATCTATAAATGAAATAAAAGCCAGTGCTCATTATTATTTAGGTATGATCTATGAAAATAGTAAATCGGAATTAGATTGGTTTAGAGCAATAATAGAATATATTAGTGCTCTGGAAATTGAGAAAGATTTTAACTTTCTCTATAACCATGATACCGTACATTTTTAGCAATATTTGTAAAAAAATAGGTGGATTATTTTAAATTTAGGGAGATTCTATAAGGACGAAAATAAAAGCGAAATAGTAATTAAATTGCTTCTTGAAGCAATAAAATATTTCAAGGTAAGTTTAAGTATAGACCCGATAGAAGAGTGTAGTTTTATTCTTAGAGAAATTTTTAACATCCCTAAGAATAAAAAAGAAGTAGAGAAGTATCTATCTTTAAAAAAAGATCTTTATATATCTTTAGGAGAATTTTTATTTAAATTAAATTTAATACCGCTAGCTGCTTTTGAATCTTTAAAGGCTGCAAGTATAGCTAGCCCTCAGGAAGAACAAAAATTATTGTTAAAAGTTCATAAAGTTTATAGTACGGAGATGGAGGAAAATACTGCTTTTATACGCTCAATGCTTGAAGATGGAAGATCTGAGTATAGTTACTAAAGAGGCTGACAGAACAAAATTTTTAAGTGATACACAGACTATAATAAATGATTTGGTTTCACTGCCGGAGCCGCAAGCCAAGGAGTGGCCAGAAGTACAACAAAATCAAAATGAGCAATTAACTAATGATCAACAAGAAGTAAATAAATGCCGATTAATACAGGACATAGGCATTGGGTAAATATGAGATAATGATACAAATAAGATAATATTTACTTATAATGATTCTTTGGGCAGATTGTTAAATGATCGTCCTGACTTAGTAAAACTTATTACCGAGGTGTGCTCTGATGCAGAAATAATGGATTTAAAAACTCAACAACAAGAAGAAGGAAATACTTCAGACTGCGGAGTTTTGGTATGTGATGAGTTAATAAGACAATTTCAAGGTCTTAAAATTCTCTCTACGGAGCAATGTAAAGGACAAGGACTAAATTTAAGAAAATCTCAAGCTTGAAACATTAAAACAAAGTTTAATAGCTCTCAACAAGTCCAAGAACAACATGTTTATATTAACATTAGATAATAATGCTTCAGATAACGAAGAAGATAAAGATAATAACGTTAATAGTAATGAAGTAGAGCGTCCTCCTTATGATAATAATGACGAAGTTTAGGTAGGTGGAGCAACTATGCAACTTAATGATTAACATTAAAAGTTTGACGTTGCGATGTCATTCCTGCAACAGCAGGAATGACATCAGCATTCTAATAACAATGCCCAATCGCAATACTTGCATTTACACCGAGAAAGAATTACCGCAGCCGCATTTTGCTTTAGCTTGCGGATTACTAACGTTGAAATATGAACTGCCTAGTTCTTCTATAAAATCAAGAGTGCAATCTAGCATAAATTTTTGGGAGATAGGATCAATAATAATTGTAGCATTATGTTTAGTAATGACATAATCATCTTGCTCTATATTATCTTTTGAGACTAGTTCGTAATTATACATAAGTCCTGAGCAACCGCCGCTATCAACCGAAATTCGTAGTACTAAATTCTTATCTTTTTCTAGCTTTACTAACTCGCAAACCCGTTCAAAAGCTCTATCCGTAATTGTTATCGTCACTTAAAATTACCTTGTAAAAGTCTCATAAATTATATAGTATATCTTGATATTTTTCAAGTTGGCTTTGTTGTGTGGATACCCAATCGGTATTGCGAGCAGCCGTAGGCTGCGTGGCAATCTCATGAAATAATAACAAACTCCTGAGATTGCTTCGTCAATTGCTATGCAGTTTCCTCACAATGACGAAAAGTTAGAACCACACAACAACGTCTTTCAAAATAAAGGATAACGATGCTTGCTTCATACGCTTCTGATCCTCTTAAAAGTAGGGGAAGATTATATAAGGAAATCCCGACCTCTTATAGAAACGAGTTTGAACGTGATCGTGATCGCATTATACATACTAATGCATTTAGGCGTTTGCAATATAAAACTCAAGTTTTTATTAATCACGAGGGAGATCATTACAGAAATAGGCTAACTCATTCTCTAGAGGTTTCGACTGTTGCACGTTCGGTCGCTAGTACTTTAAATTTATCAAATGATTTAGCTGAGACAATAGCACTTGCTCATGATCTTGGGCATACGCCTTTCGGTCATGCGGGAGAGCGGGCTTTAAATGAATGTATGAGAGAGTATAACGGCTTTTCTCATAATGCTCAATCTTTAAAGATACTAACATTACTTGAAAAAAGATATGCGGCTTATAATGGAGTAAATTTAACATGGGAAGTTTTAGAAGGAATAGTAAAACATAACGGTCCTATACTAGGCGAGGTAAATGAATATATAGCAGAGTATAATAAGCAAAATGATTTAGAACTTAGTACCTATGCATCAGCAGAGGCTCAAATAGCAGCTCTTGCCGATGATATTAGCTATATTTCGCATGATTTGGAAGATAGTATCGGTGCTAAAATTATCGATTTTAATAGTCTTGCTGAACTTAAATATATTGATCAACATGTTGTTGAACTTAAGTCAAAATTTAAAAATATTAGTTCCTCATGTCTGATTTATGAGGTAGTACGTAAGCTAATACATGAGTTAATTACCGATTTATTATGGCAAACAAAAGAAAATTTAAATAAAGAAAAAATTACTAACATAGATGAGATACGTAACTTGAATTATCAGATAGTGGATTTTACGGAAAAAACTAATGAAAATATTAAGGAAACTAAGAAGTTTCTTCATGAGCGAGTTTATAAAAGTAATAAAATTACGGCCATCAGCCTTAAATGTACTAAAATCGTACAAGGTCTGTTTAAGGTTTATATGGATGATATTAATTTATTGCCGGTTAATTGGAAAATATTAATAGACTCTAATGAAACATATAGTAAAGCTAGAGTTGTTGCTGATTATATAGCAGGGATGACTGACCGTTTTGCCATTCAGGAATATAATCAGCTCTGCTCGACTTCCTACATAACTTGCTTCTAAGGGTAATTTGTGCGTCGCTCCGGTACTCGCATCCTCACGTACTAAAGTGTACGCTGCGGTGCTGCGTTCTATGTCTCCTACAAATTCTTCCTTATTAGCGAGCGTTTGTAAGAATTCTATTCGCTGAATTTTAATAACATTTAATAATTATGAATATATTTAATCAATTGAAACAAGATATAATTGTGGCAAGCAGGCAATTATATAATAATCAAGAAATAGCAAATACTGCTACTATTGAAACACCGAAAGATAGTTTTAACGGTGATTTATCAAGTAATATTGCAATGATTATTGCAGCTAAAGAAAGTATTGCTCCTAGGGAAGTGGCTTTAAAATTTAAAGAAGTCCTTATAACATTACCTTATATTGCAAGTATAGAAATAGCAGGACCGGGCTTTATTAATTTTACTATAAAAGCTGATAGTTGGCAGGCATCAATAAAGGATATTTTACAGCATGAAGAAAAGTTTTTTGAAATTGATATAGATAAAAGCAGAAATATTAACATCGAGTATGTTTCGGCAAATCCCACCGGTCCAATGCATATAGGGCATGCTAGGGGTGCGGTATATGGTGATGTGCTAGCAAGGATTTTGCAAAAGGTAAGTTATTCCGTTACAAAAGAATATTATGTTAATGATGCAGGCTCACAAATAAATGATTTAGTTAGTACGGTATTATTACGTTATAAAGAGGCTTTAGGTGAGCAAATTACTATCCCTACCGGGTTATATCCGGGAGAGTATTTAATTCCGCTTGGGCAAATTTTAGCGAAAGAATACGGCAATAAATTATTAACGATGAACGATGCTGAAAGGTTCAAAATAATCAAAAGTTTTGCCGTAGAAAAAATGCTTGATTTAAATAGAAAAGATTTAGCAGATTTAGGGATTAAGCATGATATATTTTTCTCTGAGCAATCATTGCATGATAAAGGTGAGATAGAGGAAACAGTTAAACTACTGGAGCGTATGGGGCTAATTTATGAAGGTACGTTACCTGCCCCTAAAGGTAAAATTCACGAAGAGTGGGATAATAGAGTTCAAAAATTATTTAAATCTACTAAGTACGGTGATAGTCAAGATCGTCCTATAGAAAAAGCTGATGGAAGTTGGTCTTATTTTGCTTCTGATCTTGCATATGCTAAGGATAAAATAGAGCGGGGAGCGAATCACTTAATTTATGTACTTGGTGCCGATCATAGTGGATATGTTAAAAGAATTGAGGCAATAGTTAAAGCTTTAGGTAAGGAGCAGGTTAAAGTGGACGTTAAAATCTGTCAATTGGTCAATTTCGTTGAAAACGGTGTGCCGGTTAAAATGTCAAAACGTCTTGGGAGCTTTGCTAGTGTGCAAGACGTAAATCATGAGGTGGGGAAAGATATAATAAGATTTATGATGTTGACTAGACAAAATGATAAGCCACTTGATTTTGATTTGGTAAAAGTGAAAGAACAATCAAGAGAAAATCCTATCTTTTATGTACAATATGCACATGTGAGAACGATATCTATTTTATCAAAAGCTAGAGAATTAATGCCTGAATCTTATAATAACTTTGAATCAGGTAAGTATGATTTATCTTTATTATCCTCTGAAGAAGAAATTGAGATTATAAAACTTTTGGCTAGCTGGACAAAAACATTAGAAGCATCTGCAAAATATTTTGAACCGCATCGCATCGCATTTTATTTAATAAATTTAGCTTCAAAATTTCATTCTATGTGGAATTTCGGTAAAGAAAATAGCGATTATAGATTTGTAATTGAGAGCAATAAAGAATTAACTCTAGCACGCCTTGCTCTTGCAAGTGCCATACAGAAAGTTATAGCTAGCGGTCTCGAAGTGATAGGTGTAGAACCAATGAACAAAATGTAGTTAGGTTTTCATCGTCATTGCAAGGAGGTATTGCTCATGTGGATACCGCGTCGTCATTGCGAGCAGCCGTAGGCTGTGTGGCAATCGCATGAAATAATACTCCTGAGAGTGCTTAGTCAAAACTTACAATTTTTCTTCGCAATGACGTTTTTCTATTATCAAATTACTAAATATGATCCATAATATTTTTATTAAAATATTTCTAGTATTTTTAGTATGTATATCTGCTATTTATTTTGGTTATCAATATTATCAGAATAGCAAGCCGATAATTACTATTTATCCTGATGAGCTGCCTACAAAAATAAAACCGTCTATAATAGAAAATAACCAAATAGCCGCAGTACATAGTACGATATATGAAAATCTTATTGCTAAAGATACAAATATTAAAACCGTAAAATTGCTTCCTGACCCTGAGAAACCTATGAGTATAGATTCTCGCAACCAAAGCCAAAGCGATGAATCTTTTGATGAAATATCTAACCTTATTGCATTAATAGAGCCAAATAATAACTCCAAAAATGAAACGGATTTAAATATAATAAAGCTTGAAAAAGGAAGTAAAGATAAGGTTAGTAATGCTAAAAATTGTAAAAATAATGAAAGTTATAAAGTACAACTAGGTTCGGTAAAATCTGAAGCAGAAGCAATGAAAGAAGGGGAAAGAATAAAAAAACAATTCCCGAAAATTCTTAAAAATGTTGTTATCACAACCAAAAAAGTTAAATATGACGACGGCAAATTTTTCTATTTAATCTTAGCCGGTGATTATGGTAGTCTTAGTCAAGCTAAAGCGGTTTGTAAGAAATTAGCTTATAATAAGCAGAGTTGTGTGTTGAAGTGATATTTGTATACTCTTATGTCATTCCTGCGAAAGCAGAAATCCATCATAAAGCGAGATAAATCGAGCTTTTAATTTTAAGAATTTGCTGTGTTTATATTTTTTTTCTGGATTCCTGCTTTCGCAGGAATGATATAGAGAACCACGCAACAACGATTGCTCGCAATGACGATAAATAAAAACTAAATAACTTATGAAAGAAGCTAAAATAGAAAATATTGACTTTGGTAATGCATTATCAGAGCGTTATCTTGCTTATGCGTTATCAACAATTATGTCACGTTCGCTTCCTGACGTACGTGACGGACTCAAGCCTGTACATCGTAGGTTATTATACGCAATGCTACAGTTAAGGCTTGAGCCGAATTCCGGCTATAAGAAATGTGCGAGGGTGGTCGGTGACGTAATAGGTAAATACCACCCGCACGGTGATGTGGCAGTGTATGATACCTTGGTACGCCTTGCTCAGCATTTTTCGTTGCGTTATCCTTTAATTGATGGGCAGGGTAATTTCGGCTCTATCGACGGTGATAATGCAGCAGCTATGCGTTATACCGAATCACGTATGACGGACATATGTACGTTATTAATGGAGGACATCGATAAAGATACGGTAGATTTTCGCCCTACTTATGATTATTCCGATTTAGAACCGGTAATAATGCCGGCAAGTTTTCCGAATTTACTAGCTAATGGTTCTGAAGGGATAGCAGTCGGTATGGCAACCAATATACCACCGCATAATTTACATGAGCTTTGTGATGCTCTAATACATTTAATCGACCATCCGAAAGCTGAAATTAACGATATAATGAACTTTATCAAAGGTCCTGATTTCCCGACCGGCGGCATAATTATTGATAAAGCTGAAGTTATTAATGCTGCATATACTACTGGACGCGGTAGTCTTAGAGTGAGAAGCAGATGGGAAAAAGAGGAGCTAAGTTACGGTACATATCAGATAGTCGTAACCGATATACCTTATCAGGTTCAGAAATCAAAACTTATAGAACAAATAGCAATATTACTAAAGGATAAAAAAATTCCCCTTGTTAGCAATATTAGAGATGAATCAACAGACATTATAAGGTTGGTTATAGAGCCGAGAGATCGGGGATGTGATCCGCAAATAGTTATGGAATCTCTATTTAAGCTAACGAATTTAGAAAGTCGCATTCAGTTAAATATGAATGTGATCGGCAGTAATAACGTGCCGAGAGTAATGAATATTTTAGAGATTTTACAAGAGTTTCTAGATCACAGACAAAATATTGTTACTCGCAGATCAACTGATCTTTTAAACAAAATCAAGCATCGTTTAGAAATTCTAAAAGGGCTTAGGATAGCTTATCTAAATCTTGATGAGATAATTAAAATTATTCGTGAAGAAGATGAGCCAAAAGCGATAATGATGGAGCAATTTAAACTAACCGAAATACAAGTAGAAGCGATATTAAATACCCGTCTTCGCTCGCTTCGCAAGCTTGAAGAGCAGGAAATTATTAATGAGCATAGTAATTTGCAGAAGCAACAAGCTATATTAGAAGAAATTCTAAATAATCCTAAAGAACTATGGAAAATAGTTAAAAAAGAAATCAAAACAGTACAAACGAAATTTGGATTAAATACGGTAATAGGAGCAAGGCGTACAAGTTTTGAAGAAGTAACGCTTACGAATCAAGTAGTTGATATAACGGCTTTCATTACTCAAGAGCCGATTACTATTATCTGCTCAAAAATGGGGTGGGTACGTTCGTTAAAAGGTCATAACACCGATTTATCGACTATCAAATATAAAGAAGGTGATGCAGAAAAATTTATTTTAGAAGCTTACACGACTGATAAAATATTAATAGTTAGTTCAGAAGGCAGATTTTTTACTTTGCTTGCCGATAATATTTCTAAAGGTAAAGGAACAGGGGAATCTATAAAGCTACTTGTAGATATAGGTAATAACGATATTACGAATATTTTAGTCTATAAACCTGATCAGCTTTTATTACTTGCAAGTAGTGTAGGTAAGGGGTTTTTAGTTAATTCAAATGAAGTAATGGCTCAAACAAAAACAGGAAAGCAAATTATGAATGTACCGGATGGTCATGTATGTATAGCTTGTTTACCTGTAAACGGGGATAGTATTGCTTGTATCGGTGAAAGTCGTAAATTACTGGTATTTAATATAGATGAAATACCTGAAATGAAAAAAGGGCAAGGTGTAACGCTGCAAAAATTTAAGAATGCTAAGCTTCTAGATATTAAAATATTCAATAAAGAAGACGGCTTAGGTTGGAATAACAATGGAAAAGTAAAACTTGAGAAAAACATTGTTGCATTTTTAGGCAAAAGAGGTAGTACCGGTAAATTACCTCCTATGGGCTTCCCAAAAAATAATAGATTTTCATCATAATCATCATAATTATAATAAAGATTGAGTATATACAAAAAATAGCATGTTTTATATGGTTTGATACAAGCGAATTATTTATAAATTCGCTTGTACCGTTCTATTATTAAAAGTTTTTATAGGCTTTTAAACTCATCTTACCTATTTAAATTAATAGATGTTACTATCTCCTCTATAACATCAACCTGATCATCCTGATAACCTTCCTCTAATTGATAATATGTAAAATCTTCATTATTATTACCGAAAAGGTTATATAAACACCAGTTAATAGCGTATTACTAATAATTTGACAAGAATTAGAGCGCTGTAAGCTAATAGAATGGTTGAAAGATTTAACAGAAGAGAAAACAAGATTATTACAACGATGGAACTATAAAGTTTATTGATAGTTCAATTAAAAAAATGAAATAATCAAGGCATAAGATTGCTCTAAGCCTTGATTATAATAGTGATGGCAATTAATTTGTAAATAAATTAAAACTTAAGTTTTGTACCTATAAGACCAACAGTACCTCGTGTTGTTTTACTAGGTGCTTCAGGGTAATATACAGGTTTACCTTTAGCTTGGAAATGAGAAATTTCAGCATATGGTAATAAACCAGGCATGATCTTATATTCAGTAGCGAGGCTTACAGCATTAACGGTGTTTTTATATCTTGAAGTTTTAAGATATTCAAGACTTGTTTTTATAGGTCCTTGTCCATAAGCAACTGCTCCATTGTAATAATAGGTATCACGACCGACTTTATAATATTCCTTAGCAGTTAAGCTTTTACCTAAATTACCGTAAGAAGCACCACAAGAGAAATTACCGTAAGTAAATACAGCTCCAAGATTATATGCTTTTAAGTTAGAAAGCTTATAGGTATTAAGCACTTGAATTGTAGTTCCGTCCATTTTGGCATGAATAAGACGACGAGCAGGTTTACCGTATTCTCCGGTGACAGATAATTTTAAGTCTGCATCTTCGCTAATTTCATGTTCATAAGTTAAGCCGGCAGAAAAAGCATCCCTAATATTCTGATTAATAGTCATGGTTTCGTTATTCTCTAATTTAACCGTCTTTATTCCGGTTTTAGAAACACTAACTCCGTTTCTGCCTGAGCTTTCAAGCGTTAAATTATTTATATCTCTATTACCGCCTGTATTAGCAGTATCGGGAGTA
The DNA here is from genome assembly GCF_000965185.1 of Rickettsia argasii T170-B. NCBI lineage: Bacteria > Pseudomonadati > Pseudomonadota > Alphaproteobacteria > Rickettsiales > Rickettsiaceae > Rickettsia > Rickettsia argasii. The sequence goes on along the minus strand of NZ_LAOQ01000006.1, from coordinate 21,860 downwards.
TAAGAAACTCCGGCTTGGAAGCCTTTCATTTTAGGCGTGAAAAAATTCAATCTTCTAGCTCTCTCAGCTTTATCATTGATTTGATCAAAAGAATTAGAGTATGACTCAAGATAAAAGCTAGCATTAGTATCAAAATCCGATTTTAACCCATTATACCGCATATATTGACCGTCAAGTAGAGCATATCTAGACCATCCTCCAGTACCTGCAGTTACTTGACTACCGGTAATGCGCAACTTAGCGCTTGCATCAGCAGGAGAGCCGAGTTCTACTTTACCGTAACTAGTTTCAATAAAGATATGTGATCCATTATAACTTGTAGAGGTTTTTGCTCTTGTAGTAGGCTGAAGCACTATTTTAACACCTGCTATTACATCATTGATAGTTTTAGCAATAGTGGCCGCAAACGCTGCTTCCGTGTAAAACCCTAGCTTTTTCCTGTTATCAGTTACATTTTTATCAAATAAAATTAAATGATCCTGTTTAATATAACCGTTTTCAAATAAATAGAATCCTTCTAATTTTATTTCAGTATCAGAATTAGAAATAACAGGTGTTGAATTTTCTTCGGCAAGACCAGCCGATGCAAGGCAAATAATACTTGCAGTTAATAATAATTTTTTCACTTTAATAAGGCTCCTATAAACTTACATAAAATATTACTATACAAAATAAATTTTAGTATTAATAAATATAACAACTACGCTATTATATTAATAATTCTTTTCAGAATTGACAATAAAAAACTATTTTAATTTGTAATAATTTAATTTTAATTATATAATGTTGTATTATTATCACTATCATTAATTCAAGTAGTCTCAGACTTATAGTTTTAAAGAAAAATTTTGTATTGTAAATAATTATGAGTTATAATCATTAGTTTATTAATTAAAATCAAGTTTTGATTATGGCTATAATGTCAGATAAGTGGATAAAAGAAGCTGTTATAAATCACAGTATGATAAGGCCCTTTGCGGAAAAGCAGGTAAGAGTGCATAATAAAGAAAAGATTATTTCTTACGGCTTATCTTCTTACGGCTATGATGCTAGAGTATCTAATGAATTTAAAATATTCACCAATATAAATTCTACTACGGTTGATCCAAAAAATTTCAGTGAATATAATTTAGTTGATAGAGAAGTAGATGTGTGTATTATCCCACCTAATAGCTTTGCCCTTGGCAGAACTATAGAATATTTTAAAATACCGCGTGATGTATTAGTTATTTGTGTCGGCAAGTCCACTTATGCAAGATGCGGTATAATAGTAAATGTGACTCCGTTAGAACCGGAGTGGGAAGGGCATGTAACTTTAGAGTTTTCTAATACTACTCCATTACCTGCTAAAATATATGCAAATGAAGGAGCTTGTCAGTTTTTATTTTTAAAGAGTGATCAAATTTGTGATACTTCATATGCCGATCGCCAAGGAAAATATATGAAACAAGTAGGCGTAACTTTACCGCTAACATAACTTTTTTATGTAGAAAATTATATTAAATTTTTAATAAGGATTTTTATGAGTACAATAAACACCGATACTAATGAGACAATGCCGCATATTTCCGTTAATGCACAATATATAAAAGATTTATCTCTTGAGAACCCTTCTGCCCCGTCTTCTCTTGCGGCTTTGGATCAACGCCCTCAAATTGATTTATCTCTAGATATAAATATTACTAATTTATCGGAAGAAAATTTCTATGAAGTAGAGTTAAATATCGAGGCAATTGCAAGAAATGAGAAATATAAATTATTTCAGATAGAATTAAAATATGCTGGAGTATTTAATTTAATTAATATTGATTCTGAACAACATCCGGTTTTATTATCCGTTCATTGTCCGGCAATGATATTTCCATTTGCCAGAAAAATTATAGCTAGCTGTACTCAAGATGCAGGATTCCAGCCTTTAATGATTGATCCTATAGATTTTGGTGCCTTATATCATAAGAAAATGTCAGAGCATCAAAACTAAGAAAATCATTTAATTATTTAATAAATTTCATTTTAAACGCCATGGTTTTTAAACCACAGATAGAGCTTAATAGTAAAAATTTTATCAATTTGATTAAATATTCTTTACTTATGTTATTAATGAATATATAAAGCACTAGATAAAAAATTATAATTTAGTTAACAATAATTAACTGTAATTAAATTATAGCACAATATAAAAATTGAATTTTATGGAGAAAAATAATGAGAGTTTTGTTAATTGAAGGCGAGCCGGAAATGGCTAACTTAATTGAACTAACTTTAGCTTCAGAAGGGATAGTTTGCGATAAAGCTTCAGTTGGTGTAGAAGGTTTAAGACTTGGTAAAGTTGGTGGTTATGATCTAGTAATCTTAGACCTTATGTTACCGGATATTAATGGTTTTGAGATATTACTAAGATTGCGTGCTGCAAAAATAAAAACCCCAATCTTAATTTTATCTAGCTTAACGGATACGTATCAAAAGATTACTGGTTTTTCTTCCGGAGCCGATGATTATCTAACCAAGCCGTTTGTAAGAGAGGAATTAATTGCTAGAATTAAAGCTATAGTTAGATGTTCTAAAGGTCATGCAGCATCAGTATTTAGGTTTGATAAGGTTAGCATAAACCTAGATACTAGAAGTGTAGAAGTTGACGGCAAAAAAGTACATTTGACGAACAAAGAATATGCTATTTTAGAGCTATTAATACTCCGAAGAGGAACTATCTTAACTAAAGAAATGTTCTTAAATCACTTATATAGTAGTGTTGATGAACCGGAAATGAAAATTATTGACGTATTTATTTGTAAACTTCGTAAAAAGTTAAGTGATGCTGCCGGCGGTAGAGATTATATCGACACAGTATGGGGACGTGGTTATATGCTAAAGGAATATGATGAGTTACAACAAAAAGAAATTTTAGCACAAGGAGCATAATTAATGCCTTTATCTACTTCTTTACTTGGTAAAAAAAGTACTTATAAAGATAGTTATGATGTGACTTTATTATTTAAAATTCCACGTATAAATAATCGAAACGAACTTGGAATAAATAGTAATAATCTTCCGTTTTACGGTGTAGATGTTTGGAATACATATGAACTATCTTGTCTTAATAAGAACGGTAAGCCATGGGTTGGAGTAGGCACTTTTTATATACCGACGGATTCTGAAAATATAGTAGAATCAAAATCGTTTAAATTATATCTAAATTCTTTTAATAACTTTGTTGTTGAATCAGTAAAAGAACTAGAAAGAATTATCTTGCAGGATCTAAGTAATGTTACACACGCTAAAGTAACAGGACGTATATTTCCTATAAATACAAGAGTAGAATTTGGTGTTCCAAGCGGTAAAAATATTGATGATTTAGATATAGTATGCAATAATTACGGTGCACCCGATAATAGTTTAATTGAGTATGAAGATGTTTTGGTAGAAGAAGAGATTAATTCTAATTTACTCAAATCAAATTGCCTAGTAACCGGTCAACCGGATTGGGGTACAATCGTTATAAAATATAAAGGAAAAAAGTTAAAATATAATTCTTTTCTGAAATATTTAATATCTTTTAGAAATTGTAATGAGTTTGCAGAGCAGTGTGCTGAGCGTATTTTTACAGATATTAAAAATGCTATAAGTCCTGATTTTCTTTCTATTTATATAGTATATACTAGGCGTGGAGGCATTGATATTTGTCCCTATCGTTCTACCGATAAAAGTTATACTTTACCTAGCGATAAACGATTTATTAGGCAATAATCACTTTTCTAATCCATACAAAAATCCGTTTGTGAGAAAAGTATTGTCAGTGTGGATTGAAAAACGCATCCGTTGTCATTCCGTGGCTTGACCACGGAATCTAGTTTAAAATACTATTATTAGTATTTTAGATTTTTTTATGGACTCCGTGGGTCAAGCCACGGGGTGACACAGTGGATTTTACCGGTCCATCCAGCAATGTTCAACTATACAGGAATGACATAAACGAGCCACGCAATAACGCTGATCAAGGCGGGGTAACAATCAAAAAATAATTCACGTAAGCAAGCTTTTCGCAGGATAGCAGTTAGTATAATTTTATGATTCTTTTGTAGAATTTTGTGGAGGCTTTAGGCTTTCTACTATTTTATTCAGGTCTATTTGACTACAGATCCCCAGTAATACGGGATCACGAGGACGAATAGAATTCATATTCCAATGGCTACGGGTTCTAATAGCATCTATAGTAATTTTAGTAGTACCTATTAATTTAATTATTTGATGGTCTTGGATGTTCGGATAATTAGACAATAACCAATATATAGCATCCGGTTTATCTTGACGTCTTGCTATAGGAGTGTATTTAGCACGCTGTTTTTTCTGATTTTTCATCAATTCATCAGCAGGGCTGTATGAAATTTGTAAATTAGCATTAGGATCTTTACTGCAACGCTCAATTTCCTCTAAAGTTAACTGACCGTTTGCAATTGGATTTAAACCTTTTATAGATTGTGCTACTTCACCGTCAGCCATACCTTTTATTTCAAATTCATGAATACCGCAAAAATCGGCAATTTGTTTAAAAGTTAAAGAAGTATTTTCAATTAACCATATAGCCGTGGTTTTGGCAGAAGCGGTAATGTTTTTTGCGAATTCATGATAATTGTTTTTTGGCTTAATTTAAGAAGTTATAACAAATAGAGTTATTTAAGTCAATCTTCATTTAGAAACTTAACTATCTCCTCAACTACTTTCTTAGCATCGCCGAATAACATAAAAGTATTATCGTGATAAAATAGCGCATTTTTTATACCTGCATATCCTGATGCCATAGAACGTTTAATAAACAAAATCGTACGTGCTTTTTCGACATCGAGTACCGGCATACCGTAAATTGGACTGTTCGGATCATTTTTAGCAGCAGGATTAGTTACGTCATTTGCCCCAATCACAAGCACTACGTCAGTGGTAGCAAAATCCCTATTAATTTCTTCAAGCTCAAGTACTTTCTCATAATCTATATTAGCTTCTGCAAGTAAAACATTCATATGCCCTGGCATTCTACCTGCTACCGGATGTACGGCAAAACGTACATTAATATCTGAACGTTCTAATATATCAACCAGTTCTTTTATGATATGCTGAGATTGGGCTACTGCCATACCGTAACCGGGAACAATTATCACCGATGATGTATTAAGTAGTAAATGTGCTGCATCTTCAGGGCAGCTTGTTTTTGCTATTTTATCGTCATCTATATCCTTGTTAATTCCAGTAGGTGCAGGCAAAAACGCCCCAAAAATAACCTTAATTAATGAGCGATTCATCGCTTTGCACATTATATAGCTAAGTATAGCTCCGCTACTACCTACTAATGCTCCAGTAATAATAAGTAGGCTATTGCTAAGCGTAAAGCCTATACCTGCTGCCGCAAAACCTGAATAAGAATTTAGCATTGAGACTATAACAGGCATATCTGCACCGCCTACCGGTATTATTAGTAATACTCCGATTAACAGTGATAAAAAGACTATTAGATTAAATAAAAAGATATTCTCTGAACGAATAAACGATATTACTAGAATAACCAATATTATTGCCGTTAATAAGCATATATATTGCTGACCGTAGAATTTTAACGGGCTACTTTTCATTAAGCCTTGTAGTTTTAGAAAAGCTATAATTGAACCGCTAAAAGTTAAAGCACCGATAGAGACGCCTACTGATATTTCTATTAATGCATTAATCGGTAAACTTCCTGCTATTCCTATAGAAAAATTTTCAGGAGCAAGTACTGTAGCATAAGCTACAAATACCGCAGCAAGACCGACAAAAGAGTGAAATCCCGCTACTAATTGAGGCATTGCCGTCATGGAGATTTTAAGTGCGATAATCCCGCCGATTACAGCACCTAATAATATGGTTGCTATAATGGGTAATTTATAAGTAAAATCCGGTAGGAAAAAAGTAACGACGACTGCTATCGCCATCCCCAAAATACCTATGGTACTGCCTAAACGTGCTTGTTTCTGTGAGGATAAGAATTTGAGTGATAGAATAAAGCAAACAGCCGCAACTAAGTATAATAACTGGATAATTTGTAGGGACATAGGTGAATGTATGTTTATATTATTAGCTATTTAGTGTCATACCGTGGCTTAACCGTGATATCCAAAAAAATAAAAAAACTGGATCCCGCGATCAAGTCGCGGGATGACAAATACGCTTCAAGAACCATGCAACAAGGCTAAAAAGTAAATCCTATACCTATAGAAACTATTAAAGGATTAAGTTTAACTTTAGAGGTCATGGTTTTATTACCCACTAAATTTGGTTTATACTTAAGTTGAGGATTTAAGAAAAATTGTCTTACGTCAATATTGATGAAAGTATCATCTTTAGCATAAAAATCTACACCTATTTGTCCTACGGCACCGTGTCCGTTTCTAATTTTAAGACCGGTAGCTTGCGTAAGCATATAAGAACCGTGATAACCTATACCTATATATGGTCTTATTCCACCGTAAGGAGCTATATGAAATTGTCCGGTAACTGTTGCAGGAATCATATAAATAGGTTTGTTTTTTCCTAGTTTAACATTATCAACGCCATAATTATGAGCAACGGCTGCAAGGGATGTATATTTAGTGCGTAAAACATTAAAGCCAAGTGATAATTCAGTAGCTAAATAATTATTAAAGAATATAGTAGTGGACACATCACCTCCATAACCGTTTTTTGCTACTTCTCCTACTGAAACAGGTTGAGGAGAGGTAGGAGTAGGTAATCCTTTTTGCTTAGCACTTGAAACAACACCTCCTAGACGCATCTTGAAAACTAAACTGCCTTCGTTTTCGTAATACGGTGTACTATCATAGTCAGGAGCAGAGTCTACATCATCATACATGCTTTTAGCAAAACTATTAATACTTATGCTGGATACAAACAAAATTATCCCTAATTTTTTCACTATTCTTAACATATAATTATAACCTTTACTTGCTTAAAATTGATTACCGTATTATTATATAAAATTTTTGTTTATATATTTATACTATTGTCATAAAAGATAGAATTCTTTTATGCTAAAAGTCAAGACATTTAAGTAAAATTATAGAAATTATTGGAGCATATTAATGAATGATGCATTAAAAACATATTTAACCGGTATAGGTTGGTTTTTACTTAGTTTAGTAAGTAGTAGTGCCAATGATGTAATGTCTAAATATCTTGGAACTCGTTTACATAGCTTTGAAGTAGCTTTTTTCCGCTTCTTTTTCAGTAGCATAGTTTTACTACCTTTTGTTGTTTATTATGGTAAAAATACTTTAAAAACAAGTCGTCCTTTTGTACATATATTAAGAGGGTTATTATTATTTTTCGGTATGACTTCTTGGACTTACGGTCTTACCATAGCTCCCGTTACTACTGCAACAGTCGTAAGTTTTTCTATTCCTTTATTTACGTTAATACTTGCCGTATTTTTTCTGAACGAAAATATTATTTGGCCAAGATGGGTAGTTACCGTAGTAGGATTTATAGGACTTGTTGTTACGCTTAAACCGCATGCCGAGGATTTTAACCCAGAAATTTTGTATTTTGTATTAGCGGCTATTTCATTTGCTATGCTTGATATTATTAATAAAAAATTCGTAATAAAAGAATCGATGATTAGCATGCTATTTTATTCGGCAATAGTAACTGCTATAGTGTCGTTACCTGTAGCATCGCAGTATTGGCTAACTCCTAGTAGTTTTGAATTAGCTTTATTGTTTGTACTCGGTAGTAGCGGAAGCTTAATATTATTCTTCCTGCTTAAAGCTTTTTCCATGGTAGATGCAACCGCTACCGCTCCTTATAGATATTTAGAGCTGGTTATTTCGGTAATAGCGGCATATTTCATATTTAACGAATTTCCTGATAAAAGCACACTTCATGGAGCAGTAATAATAATTCCTACCACCTTATTTATAATATATTCCGAAAAAAACGCTATGAATAGAAAACATGAATCGCAGTAAACTAGTATTTTCAAGCGGTATCGCTAACACTTTTGAATGGTATGATTATGTATTATTCGGTTATTTTGCACCCATAATAGGAACAAAATTTTTTCCAAATGATGATGCTAATACTTCTTTACTGCAAGCTTTTTTAGTATTTGCTATAGGTTATTTGGCAAGACCGTTGGGCGGCATATTTTTTGGTGTTATCGGTGATAGATTTGGACGCAAAGTAGCCTTAACTAGTGCGTTATTTTGCATGTCTGCCCCAACCGTATTAATAGGAATATTACCAACTTACCATACTATCGGTATAACTGCGACTATATTAATGATTTGTGTACGAATTCTACAAGGATTATCAATGGGAGGAGTTTTGACCGGCTCTATTTCCTTTGTTATTGAGCATACTAGCCATAAACACCAAGGCTTAACCGGTAGTATTTCAATGTCTAGTATATGCTCCGGTTTATTGCTTGGTTCTTTTGTTTCTTATATTGTTAAGAATATCCTAACAGCTTCACAATTTGATAGTTTTGGCTGGAGAATACCTTTTTTACTTGGTTTTTTTATTCTTTTTGCAGCATTTTATATTAAAAAAAATACACACGAAACACCGAATTTTAAAAATCTAAGAGAGCAGAACAAGATTTTACAATCACCGTTAAAAAAAGTCATTACCAATTATTGGCTTGATATATTAATCTCGATTTTTATAAATGCTCCCGGTTCGATAATATTCTATCTAACTACAATTTACTTGGTATCGTTTTTAAAAATCAGCCGCAACTTTACTGAAAATGAGGTAAATAGCCTTGCTAGCTTGTGTTACGTGATTATGATAGTCGTAACTTTATTAAGCGGTTATCTATCCGATATTATAGGTCGCAGGAAAATTTTTGTAATTAATCTGATAATAATTATTGTAACAACGCCATTTTTACTTAATAATTTTGAGAGTGGGGCCTTCACAAGTGTAATTATCGCACAATTGATACTTGCTATACTTGCTGCTAGCTATATCGGTCCTGAACCAGCATTACAAGCAGAATTGTATCCTACAAATATACGTAACACTGCTCTCTCTATTTCATATAACACTGCTACAAGTATTTTTGGTGGTACTACGCCTCTTGTCTTTGAATATTTAGTACACAAAACAGGGCATGTAACCTCAGCAGTTTATTATGTCATATTAAGCTGTATTTTTGCATTGATTGCCTTATCTTTTTACAAAAATAGAAGTTTAGATAAAATATGAAAAAATTACAAAACCTGCAAACCTAGTTGAATTTAATAACACAATTGTAGTCTTTAAACCTAAGAGTTATTACTATGGTGATGCTTGTGAATATAAAATAACTGAAAAGAGATTAGTTTTTGCCAGTATCTCTGAGGATACATCAATCATTCCAGAACTTTTAAAGAAGTAACTAGTGATGAAGCAATTTCAAGGATAGATCTAGACTTATTCGGTACATGTCATAGAGTTACGAGTGTAACGGCTGACCTTCTACAACAAGAAGAAAATGGTTGTTTGGCAATGAGGCTTGTTACTGTAGAAGAGATACCCAAATTACACAAGTTAGTACAAGATAATAAAATGATATTAGCATGCCAAATCAAAGAAAAAACACTAAAGATTTTAAGTGATTATTTACAGAAAGAATTTGGGATGTATGCTAATGAAACTACAGTAGCATCTTGTGATGGGGTACATATAAGTGGAGCGAATGAAGATAAGAGCTTTTTTGTAAATAGTAAACGAATTTCCAAAATTTTTCTTGATTTTATGACAAATATGTGGCAAAAAGGGTTTGAAATAATCGTGCTACTATAGCTCAGGGGTAGAGCACTTCATTGGTAATGAAGAGGTCGAGGGTTCGATTCCCCCTAGTAGCACCATAACACATCCTAAACTTTGTGAGTTTTTAACCTTTCTTGAAAAACTCATATGCTGATTTTAGTCTAGTTTCTGTCAGATAGTAGTATGTTTATTTTATAAAGCTAAGTTGCAAATAATATAAAACTAATGTATGATTTACATTTATACGGTAACGATTATTTTATTATATGATAGACATTCTTCTTTTTGTACATATTACTATTGCAATATTGCTAATTATAGTTATTCTGATGCAGCGTAGCGGATCGGATGGAATTAGTAGTATAAGCGGCGGTAATAATATGGGAGTAGTCAGTGCTAAAACAGTCGGTAATTTTCTTACTAAAAGTACTATAATACTTACAACATTATTTTTAATAAATGCAATAGTACTTGCTAACCTTTCCTCAAAAAAGAAATCTGATTTAGTTTCTAAGATTAATGAAATTGAAGAAAATCAAGCAGAAAATAGCTTACCTATAGCTAAATAGTTACAGCTTTATCTTAGTAATATCTCTCATACTTGTCATTGTCTACCGTTGTTGGTATTGTTGTGTGGGTCGGTAAAAACCACTGTGTCACCCCATGGCTTGACCACGGGGTGACAGATAAAAGTACTGGATTCCTGCTTTTGCGGGAATGACATAACAGGAGTCATGTAACAACACCTATGGATAAATGGCATGATATCAGAGAATTTAGTATAGTTTTCAGAACTCCCAATATATATTATTAGAGTACAGCAATATTTTTGCACCTAAAATAATTTTAGAAATGTCTATAGAATTTAATATAAAAGAAAAAACTTATATCATTTTATGTATGTTTTTTACAGTTCTTATTATAATAGGGAAACTTAATATATCAAAAATTTGTTTACCTTAATATTTTTAATTTTTATATTCTTGAATTATCTATAGGAGCAATTTTTTACCCGTTAACTTTTTTATTAACGGATTTAATAGCTGAGTTTTACGGTAAAGAAAGAGCCAATTTTTGTGTAAAGCTTGCTATTATTTTTAATATAATAGTAGTTTTAATAATAAGTCTCATGGATAAATTGGAAGCTACTAATATCTTGTTTAGAATTTGCCTGTTATATAGCTCAACTTGTTGATATTAATCTATTTATGGATACGTAAAATTACTAAAGGTAAATATTTATGGATAAGAAATAATTTTAGTACGGCAATTTCTTTATTTATCGATACTTTTATTGTAATTGGGATTATAAGCTTATTTAATATTTTTCCTTTTGACCAATTAGGTCATCTTGTACTTAACAGCTATTCATTTAAACTATTTTTTACTATATGTAATACTCCAGTATTCTATGCAGGAGTTTGGTTAATAAGTTTATTCATTAAGAAAGGATAAGCTCTTAGGAAAAGCTTATCCTTATTTAAATTTTCTATTGGTGATTTACAAATTGACTTTTAGTTTAATAAGTCCTTGATGGCTTTGATACTTTCTATGCGTATAATAATTATACTCAAGTAGAACATTGATATTTTTTCTACTCATAAGTATATTACTACCGATATTATATCCAAGCTTAGGTTGTTTTAGTGTAATAATTGTTTCTTGTAATGTTTGTCCTTTAAAAGTCGCTTTTGCATTAACTTTTGTATTTTTATTATTGAAGTGATACTCAATATTACCATACAAACTTGGTGTTAATACTATATTGTTTTTGGTTACTATAGGCTTAAACACTATTTTACCGCCAAGGCTACTTTCAAATAATTGATTTGATTTCTTTTGAATCATGAGATTTTCTATATCTACATTATACTCTTTATAGTTGCTAGCTCTTGAATAATCATATTGAAAACCGATATTAGGAATAAAATGTAAATCGTATTTTGTACGATATTGATAATTTAATAAAGTTTGAAAACTTAAATTATTGTTTTGATATTTTCCAATTATATTATTAATACTTTTAGATCTATTCTTAATATAATTATGACCGTAAGATGTTATAGCCTGCAATGAGAAACCTTTAATTAGTTCTTTTAGACCGTAAATGCTTAAAAGATGACCGTTAACTACTGTTTTCCCTAGTTTTTTATTATATTTAATTTGGGATTCCAAACGGCTATAAGCTATTCCTATAACATCATGACTATTGATGAATTCAGCATCAGTCCCGATAGTTATGCCGGTTGTACGATTTTGATATTTTGGAATATTCTTCCAAGTGCTTTGTTTGTTGATGCCGTATAAGCCGCTAATCCATACCCCTCTGTTTATACTAGTTTCTTCATCACCGGCCCCTATTGCAGTAACCTTTAATCTATCACTTATATTATAGTGAACAGGTTTGTGAAGAGTTGAAGTCGCCTTAACTAATATTGCTACTTTCCCACTAGTATCGCCAGATACCTGTTGTCTCTGTGTCGCCTCATCTTGTTCTGTAATTGCTTCAGTTTTGAATGACACATCGATAGCTTCATCTTCGCTTTCTAAAACTATATCTTTTTTTAATTCTTCGTCAGTGGTGCTATTGCTTTCTTCTAATTCTTCTTCATCAGTTGCATACCCTTCATCGTCTTCATCACTAGATCTTAATGCTAGAAGTGATTTTTTGTCATCTGATGATTTATCATTTTTGCTATCGTTAGAACTCAATAATCTCGGTGATAAAGCGGTTGTTGAATCAGATTGCTCTGACTTTGAATCAGATTGCTCTGACTTTTTATTGCTATCTTCAGGTTGTGTATCATCCTTTGTTGAGGATTCGTCATTTGTAGCTTTGTTTTCTTGTTGGAATAATCGTAATTTTTTCGAATTTAAACGTCCTATTTTCTTTTCATTGTTACTATTTTCTGATTGAATATCACTACCATATTTTTGTTCTAGTTCAGTAGACTCTACTAGTATTTGTTGAACAAATAGAAACAATTCTTTATCTTTTGCTAACTTTGAAAGTTGAGAAGTATAAATATTATGTACTTCTTGCCCTATTTCAGTTCTAGGACCTATAAAATCAGAATGAGCAGTATTAAATGCCTCTTTTACTGCTTCTTCTGGATATTTTGTCAATTGCTGTGTATAAATATTATGTACTTCTTGCCCTATTTCAGTTCTAGGACCTATAAAATCAGAGTGAGCGGAAGTAAACGCCTCCGTTAATTTTTTGCTAAGTATAATATTATCTTCAGCATATTTAATAAATTCTTTATCTTTTGTTAATTCCAAAAGTTTAGAAGTATAAATATTATGTATTTTTTGTCCTATTTCAGTTCTAGGACCTATAAAGCTAGAGTGCATAGTGTCGACTGCTTCTTGGATTTTTTCAAAATACTTATTATTTTGATGAGCTTTAGATAAATTTTTTGAATGCTCAAATGCTACTGATTCCACTATAGCTTTTTTTAATAAATCGGCATCGGAGTATTTTGCTTTATGTCCTGCTGATTTTTGTCCTGATAAAGTAAATTCTTTATATCTTAAAGCTATATCGGAGCTAAAGTGATAAATTTTTGGAGTTGTTTTAAAAGTAGATGTATTTGTATTGAATTGAGTAATCCCTAAACTTTTTAGATAAGCTAATTCCCAATCTTGTGAATCAGGCAGTGGCGGTGGTGGTGGTGGCATGTTTCCGGTATGGATGGGTTTTTTAGCTTTTTCTTGCGAGCACTCTTTAATAGCTTTTAATATTATAGGCCCCTTTAATTTACTAGCAAGAATGCTTATTTGTTCATTGCTCATGTCTGTAAATGAAGGCAAAGCTGATCTTAATTGATCTAAATTATTATTACCTGTTAGTTTGATAGTAGAAGCTTTTAAAAGCTCTTTTAATAATTCGGGGGCTTTTTCCTTTACTATAGCAATAAACTCATTGTGAGGTAAATTTGCTGTAATTAATTCTTCAAATTTTATTGTGTTTAAAATAGCTGTTCTTAAATGATCAAGTTTATCCTGTGCTTGATCAGAATTAATTATTTTTCTTAAGTTTGTATCTTCTGTTATTAAAAAATTAGCTTGTTGTACTATAGTTAATACATTAGGGTTTTTAATTAACTCGTCGACTCTATTGCCAAATACATCTTGATCGAGGTGTTTTTCATTAGTATAGGCAAATGCTAATTGTTCAAACAGATTTTGTTTGCTCTGTAACTCTCTAAGCAATTCTGATTTATTGAATTCAAGTTTAATAGGTCTCTTTAATTCTTCAGATATTTTACATGACGATAATAAAATACGTTTTACTGCATCATCAGTGTCTTCATTGAAAAGATTTTTAATTATCTCTTCGCTTGTTATTGTTTTCTTACCATTTACGGTTATATCTTTTATATACTGGTCTTGAACAAGGGTGTTAAAAGCTTCTTTAGCTTTTTCTGCGATTTCAGGGGTTGAAATGCTAAATAAATTTACAAGAGTTTTCTCGTCAGCTCCTTGGTTGGCGTATGATTCTGTTAATATTTGACGTATAACATTTGTAAGATCAGCTTGTCTTTTTATAAGCTGATCTTGTAAATCATTAGCTTTTGTACCTCCTGTCTCAGTTCTATATTCTGCATATAGTTTGGCATAAGCTGTCTCTGGTGTGCTTCTGTCTGTGCTGGTTGCACTAGAGGCTGTAGGTTGAAGTGGTGCTTTTGATTGAACAGTAGTATTGCTAGTAAACTGAATATATAATGCATGTATGTGAGGATATTCTGCTTGTAACTGATTTAAATCAAAATGGTTAGAGTTGCTACTAAAACCTTGAGAATTGAAGGGAGGTGGTAGGGGTGGCATGCTTCCATTTAGCGGTAGAGGTGGTGGATTCGGAATGCCGCTTTGTGTTTGTTCTAAATTATTTGCATTATTACCTACTGCTAACCCTAAAATTTTATTGGTTTCATTGCTGAGTATGGTACTATCAGATAATATTACTTTAATTACTGAATTTAATGTGTGGTTATTTACTTCTTTGGCTAGTTTAATCATATCGTCTTTAGTTAAACTATCTCTTATTAGCCCTTTATTTTTTAGTTCTATATTTATTTCTTTTACTATTTCTGGTGTTAAAATATAGACACTTTTTACAATATAGGGTTGCATTCTGTTTTTTAACTCTAATTGCAGAGTTAAAAAGTTTTCTACTGAACTCTTATCTTTACTTGCTGCTAGTTTGATAAGATCTAATCGTGCCTTTTCTTCAAATTGACTATTAGATATATTTCGTGTTGCATAGTCTTGAATTCTTTCAGCAAATTTAGTTTTTTCTTCAGAAGAACTATTTTCTAATAATTCTTTTAAAATAGGTCTATTTTTAACGTCAATATTGGTATTGAAATCTAATTGTCCCTTATCATTGCTAAATAATACCCTTTGAATAGTATCATCATTAAAATCACTTAAGATAGTCGTTACTGCTTCTTGTTTATAAATACTATCTACTTGAAGAGTTAATGCTGCTATAGGATCTGTGTTGATAAGATTTTTAAAGTCTTCAATATTTTCTTCTTGTTGTATTATTCTATTTAGATTGTGTTGAGACTGCGTTAAATTACCCTTACTTTCTTTAGTATTAAAGTACTTTTTAAAAGTACTTATAGGATCAAAAAAATATTTTTGTTTCTTTTTTCTACCCGTGAAAATCCCTGAAGATGTTCCTGTATTATTTATACCTTGATTTGACCTATACTTATGGTCGTTTTGGTTTCCGCTCTTTTTTTGAGAACGTCCGGCAGATGGGTTATTAGTATCATTGTTGTGTAGCAACTGGTTTGCTGCTATTCCGGCTCTTATTTGGTCTATATAAGAATTTGCTTTTACTTTCCCTATCTTAAATTCATTCATTAATTCGTCAGCGTTAGGGATAATATTATTATCTATATAGTACGATTTTTTACCAAGCATCATCTGCGTTGCTATTAATGTGATATAGTTTGTTGCCTCACCTTTATCAGCACCAAATTTCTGCTCTAGCTCTTTTTCTGTAGGAATATGGCTATCGGCTATATATTGTGGC
Organism: Rickettsia argasii T170-B; assembly: GCF_000965185.1. Lineage (NCBI taxonomy): Bacteria > Pseudomonadati > Pseudomonadota > Alphaproteobacteria > Rickettsiales > Rickettsiaceae > Rickettsia > Rickettsia argasii. The sequence goes on along the minus strand of NZ_LAOQ01000006.1, from coordinate 6,037 downwards.
TTTTCTTTGTCCATAACTTTAAGTCTTATTGACTTAATATAGCCGTCTCTATTATCATCACGAGATATACCAAACCTCTTTTTTAACTCTTTTTCTGTAGGAATATGGCTATCGGCTATATATTGTCCCTTTGCGTTTTCCATAATTTCAGTTCTTATTGAAGCAACAAAAGATTCTGCATCATCTTTATTCATGTTAAGAGCAGTCCTTACTTCTTGCATTTCAGGGATAATATCATTATCAACATAATGTTTGTATTTAATATCTCTGTTTATTGAGCTGATATATAGTTCGATTATTGCTTTTTTGTCTTTTTCTGCACGACGTACCTTTTGATTGTGTTCTACATTATTGTCTATTTTGCTAGGGTCATAACTTATTCCAAGATTTGTTGCTGCTTCTATATCTGTAGGAACTACACCTTGATTAATATATTCTTGTTTTTTTGTATCAAAATCCTGTTGTTTTACTCTTTCGATGTATAATAAAATTTCAGCTCTTGCTTGTCTTGCTTTATGTCTAGTATTATATAACAAACTTGATAAATCTGTTTCCTTATACTTTATTCCTAGATCATCTTGTGCTTGAGTAAAACTAGGAACTAAATCTGCTTCTTGCCATTTTTTGATTTTTTCATTTGGAGTCAAATCTTTCCAAATATTTTGTTGCTGTGTTGAATTGTGCTTTTCCCATGCCGGGATTTTACTAACTAAATCTTTAAAGCTTGCCGCTCTAGCACTTGTACTTAAAAAGCTACTAGTCAACAAACATGTTGACATGAAAAAAGTTAAAACATATTTTTTTGAGTGGGAATTTTGTAAATTCATTCAAACCTCGATTAGTTATTATTTTTTAAATACAAACGAGGCAAATTATATAATATTTGTTAACCTATGTAAACTATTAATTACTAATTTTTGTTAACCAATGAATTTTCTAGCCAAAATGTGTTTAATATATCACACGCTAATGTATACTTCGAATTTTAAACTTTTTTCAAAAGGAGTATGTAATAATACTTTTGAAAGAAATATACTTTAGTTTTTGGTAAATAAAATATGCAAATTCAATTTCACTTATATAACACTCTGAGCCGTACTAAGGAGGTTTTTAATCCTCAAGATCAAGCTAACGTAAAAATGTATGTATGTGGACCGACTGTTTATGATAATCCTCATATAGGCAATAGTAGGTCGGGAGTAGTATATGATTTACTTTATCGTATAGTTATAAAAATATTCGGTGAGAAGGCAGTAAAATATGTACGTAACATTACGGATGTTGACGATAAAATTATCGATAGAGCTGCACTACTTGGTGTTACTATTGATGAGTTGACTGATAAAGTTACGAAAGAGTTTCATAAAAATATGGCATATTTAGGTTGTATGCTACCTAGTATTGAGCCGAAAGCTACAAAGCATATTGATGTAATGATCGCAATAATAGAACGCTTAATAGCAAAAGATCACGCATATATTGCTGATAATCATGTTTATTTTGATGTTTTATCAGCGCCAAATTATACGGAATTATCTAACCGCAATTTAGAAGAAATGTTTGAGGGAGTGCATGTAGAAAATAGTAAAACCAAAAAAAATCCACAAGATTTTGTATTATGGAAACCGGCAAAGCAAAATGAATCGGCAAATATGAATTTTGAAAGCCCCTGGGGACTTGGTCGCCCTGGATGGCATATTGAATGTTCAGCCATGAGCTACAAATATTTAGGTGAGAATTTTGATATTCACGGCGGCGGAGCAGATTTAATCTTTCCGCATCATACCAATGAGATTGCTCAAAGTAGATGTGCTTTTCCAAGTTCTACCTATGCTAAATATTGGGTACATAATGGGTTTCTAACGGTTAACGGTGAGAAAATGAGTAAATCTCTTGGTAATTTTATTACCGTAAGGGATTTAATGAATAAACAAATTCAAGGAGAAGTAGTAAGGTTATTTTTATTAAGTAGTCACTATAGGCGTCCTCTTGATTATAATGATAAAGCTATAGAAGATGCTAAGAAAACTTTAGATTATTGGTATAGAGCTATAGAAAATATTAATGTGCAGAAAATAGATTTACCTCATGATTTCATGCAAAGCTTACTTGATGATATAAATACGCCGCTTGCCGTTAAAATCATTAATGACTACGCTAAAGCTGTTTTTATTTCTAAAACTGAAGAAGAAAGGCAGCTTAACGCCTCTGCTATTATTACTTGTGCTAATTTTATTGGTTTAATGAATAAGACTCCACACGAGTGGTTTAATAGCGGTGTGGATAAACTCTATATAAATGAGCTTGTAAATAAGCGTTTGGAAGCAAAAAAACAAAAAAATTGGTTATTAGCCGATCAAATTCGTAACCAGTTATTAGAGGAAAAAATAATTCTAGAAGATCAACCTGATGGTACTACTATTTGGCGAAAAGAATAAAAGCTTGTAAATTACGCAATATGCGTATATAATTATAGGCTTGTAAGTCGTCATTGCGAGGAAATTATGTAATAATTGACGAAGCAATCTCACAGGATATTTGATGAGATTGCCACGCAGCCTACGGCTGCTCGCAATGACGATTATCCAAAACTTAAGTAAAAAATTCACACGTAAGATATATGTTAGTTCATTAGAATGGACATCTTACGGAGGTATAAACTAACAATTAGGAGAATTTAAAAATGTCAAAAATACCATCTGTTAACATTAAAGCATTATTAGATGCGGGCGTGCATTTCGGTCACAAGACCTCACGTTGGAATCCTAAAATGGCATCTTATATATATGGTGAACGTGATGATGTTCATATAATCGATTTAAGACAAAGTGTCGCTTTAATGAGTGTTGCTTTGAATGCAATATATGAAACCGTAAAAAAAGACGGTAAAATATTATTTGTAAGTACTAAAATACAGGCAAGCGATATTATAGCGGAGTATGCCGAAAAATGCGGGCAGTATTATGTAAATCATAGATGGCTTGGTGGTATGCTAACTAACTGGAAAACTATTGCGGGTTCAATAGAAAAGCTAAATAAGTTAGACAAAACCTTAGAAAACGAAGAAGCCCTTATGGGTTATACTAAAAAAGAGATACTCGATATGAGCCGTAAGAAAGATAAATTACTTCTATCTCTTGCCGGTATTAGAAATCTTAATTCTAAACCTGATCTTCTAGTAGTTATTGATACTAATAAAGAGCATATCGCAATTAATGAAGCGGTAAAGCTTAATGTTCCTATAGTTGCAGTAGTTGATACTAATTCTAATCCTGATAATGTAGATTATCCGATTCCGGGTAATGATGATTCTATAAGATCAATAAGACTTTATTGTAGTTTATTTGCAGATGCGGCATTACAAGGACTTGAAGAATCAATGAAAGCTTCAGGAGTTGATATGGGTGCTATGCAAGAGCATACAGATAAGGCGTTAACTTCTAAAAATGTTTCTAAATTAAAACAAGCTAGAAAATTCTCTAAAACGAAAAATATTGATGAAGAGACAAATACAGAATTTGAGCAAGTATTAAATGATGCCGATGAAAATAAAAATTCTTATAATGCATAAGTGTTGTTGCATGGATCGGCTTTTCCATTGTCCGCGACTTGATCGCGGGATCCAGCTTAAAATACTAATATTAGTATTTTAAATTGTTTTTATGGATCCTAGGAGCAAGCCACGGGGTGACACCGAGGTCGTTCTTCGAGCTACAACCCAAGCCAAATATAATAATTAAGGAGAAAGTAAGGTATGAGTGAAATAAATATAAGTGCTGCAGCGGTTAAAGAATTAAGAGAAAAAACTGGTGCAGGTATGATGGACTGCAAAAAAGCATTAATAGAAACCAGCGGTAATTTTGAAGAAGCTATTGATTTTCTTCGTAAGAAAGGTTTAGCTGCTGCTGTAAAGAAAGCCGGACGCATTGCTTCTGAAGGTTTAACGGCTGCAAAAGTTGATGGGCTTACCGGAGTGGTAATTGAAGTAAATTCCGAAACGGATTTTGTTGCTAGAAATGAGCAGTTTCAGGATCTAGTTAAGGATATTGCAAATCTTGCAGTAATTGCAAAAACTATAGACACGCTAAAAACATTTAAAATGCAAAGCGGTAAATCAGTTGAAGAAGAAATTATAGAAAATATCGCTACAATCGGTGAAAATTTAACATTACGTCGTATGGATATATTAGAGATATCTGAAGGAGCAATCGGTTCATACGTGCATAATGAAGTTGTACCGAATTTAGGAAAAATTTCCGTATTAGTAGGTCTTGCGTCTAACGCAAAAGATAAAGCAAAACTAGAAGCTTTAGCTAAACAAATTGCTGTTCATGTAGCAGGAAATAACCCGCAAAGTATAGATGATTCAAGCTTGGATCAAGCACTCGTAGAGCGTGAGAGAAAAGTATTTTTTGAAAAATCTAAAGAAGAAGGAAAGCCTGATAATATTATAGAAAAAATGGTAGAAGGTAGAATACGTAAATTCTTCTCGGAAGTTGTATTGCTTCAGCAAAATTTCTTATTTGAACCTAAACTTACCGTTGCGGAAGTAATTAAAAATGCTGAAAAAGAACTCGGTGCAGAAATTAAAATCGCCAAATTTATTAGATACGAACTTGGTGAAGGTATAGAACACGAAGAAAAAAACTTTGCCGATGAAGTAGCTGCCATTACGCAAGGTTAATGGGCTTATTTCATAGCTTCAATGTCATTCCCGCGTGGATACCAAATCGTCATTGCAAGCATGTGTTGTTGTGCAGACACAATTCTATCCTGTCATCCCGCGACTTGATCGCGGGATCCAGTAAAAATATAAAAACAACTAGTACTAGTTATTTTTATGAATACCGTGGTCAAACCACGGTATGACACCGAATGCGTTTTTTTATCCACGCAATAATACCTTCCCGTGGTCAATTGAACTAGGTGACAGTAAAAAACCGTGAATACTCACTCACACCTTTTCAAAGCAAACAAAGGCGAATTTAGGATAAGTGCTTATTCTAAACTCGTATTTATAATATCTCTCTAACTACAATCAACTATCTATTAATAAATAATTTTCGGTTTTTTACTTTATAATAAAAGATTTATATTGACTTAATCATAGAAAATCTTACATTAATTGTTATTATTAGTTTAAATGAAGGGCGTTTTATGTCAAGGACAAAAGAGGAATATGCTGCACAAATTTATGCTGTCAAAGAGCATCGTAGGAGACAAGCTAATTATAGTGATAATGATGCTGAATTGCTTGGAGTTATTATAGTATGTGCTGGTTATGCATGTTATACAGCAGTAGAAGGGGCAGTAAAAGTTACCGTCACAGGAAGTAAAATTATAGAAAACGCCTATAAGATAGGAAGTGGACAAATAGCAGTACTCGGTACTGATGCCGAAAGTAAAATAACTGATATAACAAAGCATCCTTCGTCTTGAGGTAATACGAGTACTCCCACTCAGTCGATGACAACTAATTCTGTAGATCCTTTAGAGCAAACGCCCCCTAATACTCCTACCTCTAAAAGAGAAAAGGCTAAAATATACGGAAAAAAACTGGTAGATAGTACAAAGATTGGAGCTAAAACCCTTTCAAGCGCTTATAAAGTGACAACCGGTACAATAGAAGTCGTCGGTCCAGGAAGTGATTTTAACAGTAACGGTAAGGAAAAATTTATATTTTCTGAACCTACTAAGCGTAAAGTTGTTCAAAAAGAATTTAAAACCGAAAACGGTTATAAGTGCGGTATTGTGTTGGAAGAGACAATTGAAGCTTCCTTAACATTAAGATTAAATAACAAGTGTATAGTTAAGATTAAAGAATTTAGAAGTATGATTGTCCCTGTGTGAGTAGACCTAACCAATCGCTCAATTAGGCCCCTCCTCAGAACCGGACATGCAGAGCTACCGCATCCGGCTCCCGAAAGGTAAGATAGGCTTTATGCCTTATTTGTTGTTTAGAACATTGAGATAATCTTTCCGTTTTCAGGAAAGTTTACCCCTTTAAGTATCTTGGTAAGTATTTGCCAAGTCATCT
>NZ_LAOQ01000005.1:0-107780 GCF_000965185.1 Rickettsia argasii T170-B | reverse complement strand
TGAAGAATACGAAGTATTGGTATCCCTTGAGTCTCGTACCATGGTAACACGCGGTCATTAAGCATATCAGCAGCAGTTAAAGCTGTTTTATCAGTATATAGTTTAGCATCCGCTACCCTAGTATAGCTATCAATAAATACCTGAGAATAAACCTTACCTATACCTTTGAAATTACCTACATAATACGTATCCTGACATCCTAAATAACCTGGATGCTGCGTCTCAATTTCTCCATGAGCTTCTTTTTCCTAGCACTTGTAATTGAGATTCAGTAAGAACAATACCATCCTGAGCCATCTTTGCTTCTAATGCTTTAAGCCTTTTACTGATATTGTTTAAATCATTACGTAACCAAATTGATCTCACTCCTCCAGGCGATACAAGTATACCGCTCTTCTTAAGCTCATTTGATACTCTTAGCTGTCCATATGCTGGATATTCTATTGCCATATCCATTACTGCTTTCTCTATCGCTGGATCAACTCTATTCGCTATTATTGGCTTTCTTCGACTAATTTCATACAATGCCTCTTCGCCACCAGTTTCATACAGTTCTTTAAATCTGTAATAACTATCTCTACTATAGCCCATCGCTTTACATGCTGATGATATGCTACCAAGACTCTTAGCTAGTTCTAGTAACCCTATTTTTGGCTTTATTATTTTTTGATTTAAGTTCATTTTTCATCTCCATTTAATAATTAATTTATTTTACTAATATGTAATCTATACTTCTGGTTCTACTGGTAATCCTAAAGGAGTACTTGTTAGAGATAAAGCTATAGTAAATACATTGTTGTCTATGCAGTTTCTCTTTCCAATGGAAAAAGGAGATGCTTTTCTTTTTAAAACTAATACTGTATTTGATGTTTCTCTAACAGAAATTTTGGGGTGGTTTTTCGGACTGGGTAAAGTTATTGTTTTGCCAATTAATTATGAACTTGATCCTGCAGCACTATTAGAGCAAATTAATATAAATAAAATCACTCATATTAATTTTGTACCTTCAATGCTTTGTGCCCTCTGTAACTATATAGAAGTTACTGGAAAAAAAGTGAAAAGTAACTTAAAATATATATTTGTTGCGGGTGAAGCATTTAATGTTGCTCTTGCACATAGAACTAAAAAAATATTTAAAAATGCTTGCATAGTAAATGCCTATGGTCCTACGGAAGCTGCAGTTTACACGACTTATTATATCTTTAATGGGAATGAAAAATTCTTACCTATAGGCAAACCACTACCAAACATGACTGTATATGTATTAGACAAAAGGATGTTTCCTGTTCCTATTGGAGTCAAAGGTGAACTTTATATTAGTGGTATTGGTTTAGCAGAGGGTTATATTAATAACGAGGTCATATCACAAAAAGCGTTTATAAAAAATAAAATATTTGGTAATAAGTTGGCCTATAAAACCGGTGACGTAGTAAAGTTAAACGAGGATGAAAATGTAGAGTATATTGGTCGTCAGGATTCCCAGATTAAAATACGAGGTTATAGAATTGAACTGGGTGAGATTGAATCTAAAATTAAAGAAATCAGTTGTATACAAAATTGTGCTGTATTAGTTATAGAAGATAATAATCAAGAATATTTAGTTGCGTATCTGGTATCCAAAGATCCTAATTTATCACTAGAATTTATGCTCAATGAGGTAAAGACAACATTAGAAAATTCGCTACCATCCTATATGATTCCAAGAGATTACGTCAAACTAGATGAACTACCGATAAACTCAAGTGGAAAACTTGATAGAAAGTCACTTAAAGATTCTTTTGATCCGAGTCAATTTAAAAGCAAAGTTCATGAGGAGATATCCTTTACTGAGAAAAAGCTATTAAATGCATGGAAGAAGTGTTTGGGGAGAGGCAATATTGATGTGAATAAGAGTTTCTTTGACTTAGGAGGCACCTCGCTTAAAGTTATTGAATTGTATTTTGGTAAAGGATTATGAGTTAAAAATTAACGATATTTATAAACTAAAGACCATAAGAAAAATAGCTAAAAAAATAAAACTAAAGCCCTCAAATTTAATTGCTCATTTTAAAGAAGTAGATTCAAGCATCAATGAATATTATGATACACTAAGTAGAATAACTCACAGTAGATACGTACCTGAAAATATTTCAGTTGATAAAGTATTTAATAATTTTAAATCAGTATTGATAACTGGTGCAACTGGGTATGTAGGAAATTTTATACTTCGATTTTTACTAGAGCATTCAGAAAGTAATATCTTCCTAATAATAAGGGGGAAAAATTCTGATCATATAAAAAATAAGATTAAGGATAAGCTATGGTATTATCATAGAATTGACATTGATAAATTTGACAAAAGAATTAGTTATCTGCAAGGAGATATAGCAGAGTCTAAATTTGGTCTTACGAACATTGATTACATAGATTTAAACGAAACAATGGATATTGTTATTAATTGTGCTGCAAAAGTTGATCATTTTGGCCAGTACGATGAATTTTATAAAGCTAACGTTGAATCAGTAAGGAACTTAATAGATTTTTGCTTATTGAAGGAGCAAGTTTTATTACACCATATTTCGACTGTGAGTGTTGTAAAAGCAATGAAACCAAATTCCGAAGGGATTTCTATTCTAGAAGAGAGAAATATATCTCCATCATCTATAAATGAAATTGACAATTTTTATATAAAGACAAAAATTCTTGCCGAACTATTAATTGAGGATGCCAAAAAAATAGGGTTGAAGTCAAATGTTTATAGACTTGGAAATGTTACTTTTTGTAAGAAAACAGGCATATTCCAGCAAAACCCTCATAAAAATGCTTTTATGAGATTAGTTGGTAGTTTTGTAAAACTTGGCCTTTTCCCAAACGATCATAGAATAAATTTTGACCTAAGCTATATTGATGTGGTGATTAAAGCTTTAGGTCTATTTTTGTGTAAATCAAATACTATTAACCACCATTATAATATAATTAATCCCAACAAGATATCTTTATCAGATCTTGCCACTAAGATAGCAAAATTGGAACCAAAAGTTAAGATAAATGATATCAATGACTTTTATAAACATTTGATCAGTGTATACGATTCAAGACATGAACCTTTGATAACTCATCTTTATTCAAGTGAGTACTGGAGTAAGCCATCAATTGTAAACCACACTTATACTCAGCAAATTCTTGAAAAGCTAGGACACGAATGGAAAGAGTTTGATGCACAAGATGCTTCTAATATTATTAGCATTGTCTCATCTATGAGTTAGCGTGTTTATGATTAATTTTGCAAAAAATAATGATGAGTTAGATAGATTTAATCTAGTGCAAAAGCTAGTAAGTATAGCATCTGATATAGCTATGTATAATTTTGAAAATAGAAAAGTTGTGCAAGTAAAAAAAGATTTATCATTAGTGACAAAAATAGACAAAACAATTGAGAGAGCACTAGTAAATTTAATTTCTAATGTTTTTCCACATGATGGAATATTGGGAGAAGAAATTACACATAAAAGTTCAAAAAGTGGTTATTTATGGACTATTGATCCTATAGATGGGACTATAGCATATGTTCATGATCTCCCCCTTTTTTCTACTTTAATAGGTTTAGTGTTTAATGGTCGTATAGTACTTGGTGTAGCTAGTTTTCCTGCTCTATCTAAAGTTTTTTTTGCTGTGGCTAATCATGGCTCTTATTGCGTTACAGATAGTTTAACCATAAAAACTCATGTAAAACTTTTCTCCACAAGACAACCAAAACTAGGAGAACTAGTTTTTTGTCACTCAGGTGAAAATTATTTTCAGAAAGAAAGTGATAAATACCTTTTTAATAAAATAAAATCTTTTTCTAAGTATGTTCGTTCTTGGGGAGATGCATATGGACATATTATGGTTGCAAAGAGTAGTAGCGATATTATGGTAGATACAGTCTTAAAAGTTTGGGATATCGTACCTTTAAAAATTATTTTAGAAGAATCAGGAAATGTATTTTTTACAAAACCACAATTGAATTTAGAAAATAGATTCCAAAATTATCTTGCTATTTCGTGTGCAAGTAAAAAATTTATAATTAGATTAGTATCAGAGTTCAAGGAGTAAAGAAATATGGTAAGTAAAAAAATCGCAGTGATTACCGGAGCAAGCAATGGTATAGGTAAATCAGTTTCTCAATTTTTGGCTCAAGAAAATTATCATGTGGTTCTAATAGCAAGAAATAAGGGGAAACTGAATCATGTTTGTGAAATCATTAACTCCAAAGGAGGTAGTGCATCATGTATGTATATAGATGTTACAAATTGTAAGTCTGTTAGTAAAACTATAAACTCCATTTTCAGTAATTATTCTCGAATAGATGTATTATTCAACAGTGCTGGAGTTGCATATCAAGGAACTTCAGATATTAGCATAGAAGAAATAGATGAAATGGTAAAAACTAATTTACTTGGAACTATTTATTTTTGCAAATATGTTGCAGAATACATGAAAAAGCAACGTTCAGGTTATATTTTTAATCTATCTTCATTAGGGGGAAAAATATCAAGACCAAATATGGGAGTATATAATTCAACTAAATTTGGTGTATTAGGTTTCAGTAATGCATTATTTAAAGAATTGATGCCATACGGAATAAAAGTTACAGCCTTATGTCCTGGAGTTGTAGCTACTGAAATGGCTAAAAAAATTCTTGTTAATTCAAAAATTACATCTGAAGATTGTATTAATCTTCATGATATCAACCGAACTGTAAGTTATTTATTAGATTCAAGTACTAATATCTCTATAAACGAGATAGTTATGCACTGCACTAAAATGACCCATCTTGAAGAAGAAGCAAAATTAAATTGTTTGCAGAATCATGAATATGAATGATAATATCAATTCTGTGTCTTTCTCAGAAGTTGCTTTAACAAAAAACAGATTATCCCAGATTTCTTTTTATAATGGGTATATTTATATGTTAGAGCATATACCTTGTCAAAAAAAAACTATAGCAATAAGGTTTTGTTCTTCTTCTGGAAAGAAAGAGAGTTTAATTTCAGGATCTTATAGTATAGGAAGCAGGGTTTATGAATATGGTGGTGGAGATTATGTAATTATCAATGATGTTTTTTATTTCATTAATCTGTATGATCAAGCTTTATATGGAATTTTTCTAAGAAAAAATAAACAAGTAAAACGAATTATATCGAAAAAGAATGAAAGATTTGGAGGATTAGTTGGAGATGAAAAAAATAATAAAATCTACTGTATATGTGAAAAACATACAAGTTCAGGAGTTTTTCATAAAGTAATATGTATTGATTTAAAAAAAAATTGTTGTACAACTTTGTGTGCTGGTAAAAATTTGTAATAGTTGAGATTAAATCTTACATTCGTATCATTTTTGAAAAGGTTATTAACAGTAAAATCAATATTTAATTCTTCACTTAAATAGGTAGCAATTTTTATTGCTTTTAACGAATCACCTCCTAAATGAAAAAAACTCTCGTTTAAATTACAGTTTTTTATTTTTAGCGTTTTACACCATATGTTATATACTGTACTTTCAATTTTATCTTTTTTTGCAATGGCGTTAATGTTTTTATTATTTATTTTATCGAAAGGAGAAGGAAGTTTTGTTAAATCTACTTTTCCACTAGAATTTAATTGAAATTCATTTACACATACCAAATAAGTTGGTGTCATATATGATGGTAAAAATTGTGAAAGTCTTGTACGAAAAATGTTCTCCAAAAATTTTGAATTACAAATCAGGTAAGTACAGATTGAGCCACTTTCTTCAGAATTCTTTATGACAGTTGTATAACAATCTTTTATTTCACGAAAATTGTTTAATATAGTTTTGTTAATTTCCTCTAATTCAATTCTGTATCCTCTAATTTTTACTTGAGTATCAATTCTGCCAATAAACTCAAGATAGCCTCTTGTATTCAATACTACAACATCACCAGTACAATATATTCTTTTAGTACCTTTTACTGTATCTAAGGAAATGAATTTTTCTTTTGTTAGATTAGGAAGGTTTATATACTCCTTAGCAAGCCCTATACCACCAATACACAATTCACCTTTGACACCATATTTTATATTATCTATGTGTTCAATTATGTTATCTTCTTTACGAATATATAGTTGATAATTTGATATAGGATTACCTATTGGTACGGAATTATACTCATAAAAAAATGGATCATCATTACAAATATAAGTAGTAGCTGCAATACTAATCTCAGAGGGGCCATATGCATTTATATATTTAACTTTATTAATCCACTTTTTTACAAGTATATGGTTAGTTGGAGAGCCAACTGTAATAAGCAATCTTAAATATTGTACATTTTCTGGTATTAAGTGGGTTAAGTAAGTGGGTGGAAGAGTTATAACTGTAGTTTTACTTGAATTTAAATAATTTTCAAATTTTCTATAATTACTTATAATGTCATTGGTAATAATGTGCAGTGTTCCACCACTTAATAGTGCTATTACTATTTCAGAGATAGATGCATCAAATAAGTAACTAGCAAATTGGGCGTAAATATCTTGATCAGATAAATTAAATTTTGATATATAATGTGAAGCATGATTTGCAATCCCGACGTGTGGTATAACAACTCCTTTAGGATTACCGGTGGATCCAGATGTGTAGATAATGTAAGCTGCATCTTCTAAAGAACTTGAATTTAGAATGTCAGAATCATCAAAACGTTTTAAAAGACTCAATTCGTCAATATAGAATGATTCAATTCTTGAACTGCAGTTATCTTTCATGTCTAACTTAGTAAGAACTATTTTTGCCTTAGAATCTTTAAGTATATAACTTTTTCTTTTCTGCGGAGCATTTGGATCAATATACAATAAGCATGCCCCTGATTTAAGAACAGCAAAAAATGCTATTAGAAATTCAATTGACTTATCAGTACTAATTGCAACTACATTACCATTAGTTATCCCTTTTGCACGAATTACACGAGCAAGTTGATTTGATAATGCATTTAGCTCTTTATAAGATATTTTTTTATCTTTACAAACTGCTGCTATTTTATTTTTAAATTGTTTTGCAACTTTACAAAACTCCTCGTGTATAAGATACATACTGTATTACTGTAGTTTTTAAAATTCAATCTAATGTACTTTTAGTAGGTAAAGTAATTCTTTCCTATGTATATCTATCAATTTTATATAGTCAAAATCCTGATTAATAATATTTTTAAACTTTTTTTTATTCTCGACATTTTCAAATTTGGACTTAGCAACTCTCAGCAAGTCATAAATAACCATATTTAATAAATCCTCTGTATTAATAAATTCTCCTGTTAATTTATAGAAATTATATTCTTTTAGGATTTTTATGAATCGTTCTACATCAATATTACCATTTCGCAAACACATGGTCCTAAATAAAACTGCAAGTTCAAGTATGGGACTTGAAATACAGAAATCATCAAAATCGATTAAGACAATCTTGTTATCTTGAGTAAAGATTAAATTTTTCCAGTGAACGTCTCTATGAACTACAGAGAGGAATTTATACTTTTTTAGTGACAAATGAAAATTATCAACTGAGTTACACAAGAAGTTAAAAAAGTTTTGGTTGATAAGTTTTTTTTCTAGAAGTTTTTGTAAAAACGTCTTCATTTCTTCTGAAGTTTCAATGTCTCTTTTATCAAAATAATCTATAAACTTAATAGAATACTCATGTAGTTTGGCTAGATTACTTACAACATATTTGACTTCAGTATCATCTAAACATTCTTTTTGAATTCCTTCAATGTACTCAAATAGCACAACTATCTGAGATCCTAATATATGTATATACTTGTTCTCAGAATCAGCAATTACACAAGGGACAAAATTTACAAATAATCGTTCATTGCATAGCCTTTGTAGTAGAAATATTTCTTGTTCTACTTTTGATCTTTTTTTGTAAGATATTCTTAAAACATAAATTTTGCCATCAGTATCCTCTATTTTATATACCTCGTTTTCAAGACCATAATCAAATTTTGATATTTCTTTAATGTTAAAATTATAATGTTCCTCAACAAATTTTCTTAATTTAAAATCTAATAAACTGCGAGTTCCACCACAACACTCAACACTATGAGCTTCAAGTGATATAATACAAAGAAATTGTAGCAATACGAATTTTATATATCTAGGCATTGTATAAACTCATAGCAATACTTATTATTTTTTCTCTTGAACATCCAAGATAATTCTGAGATTCAACATAATTTTGACCACAAAGAAACTTTTCTTCATATCCTATCCATTCTGAGTCAAAGTTATTGTATATTTTTTTAACTGAATAAATTAATTCACCTCCAAACCCAGATGTTTTATATCCATCCTCCAACACAAGTAATTTTCTTGTTTTTTCAATACTTGATATTAATAACTCTATATCGAATGGTTTTAAAAATCTAGGGTTTATAATTTCTATTTTAGGTAGTTCTAGTGCAATATCACTTATCCATGAAAAGGCACCACTTCCAATTGGAAGCACTGTCATTTTATCTCCTGACTTTAAAGTGATTCCTTTACCAGTTATAACAGAACCCAAATTTGAAACATTACATTTAAGTTCAAAAGTAGGAACAAATATAATAACTGGACCATTGGTTTTTGCGGAATATGCTAACATTAACTCAAACTCCTTAGTGGAAGATGGTTGTAATATCTTACAATTTGGTATAGATTTAACTATGTTAAATATGTGCATCGATTGCTGAACCATTCCAAATGTGGTTAATCCACTAAAAAAACCTATTATTTTTACATTTGCTCCACTTAAGCACAAATCAATAAATTGGCTAAAACACCTTGACATAAAGGTACAAAAAATTGGTAAAAATACCACGTTATTACTCAATGCAATTGATGTAGATAACGTTACAGATATAGCTGCTCTGTAATCCCAGTATCTATAACTCTTTCAGGATATTGCTTTATTAAACTCTGGAATGGTGGAGTAGAAGGAAAAACTAGATAAACGTTGTTGTCTTTTTCTAATAAGTTATATAAAAATTTTTCAAATAAGACATAGCACTCAAAAAATTGTAAGATCATCCCTTCTGGCTTATAAAATTCACCAGACTGAACATTAAAACCCATAAAGGGTTGATGAAACTCTAATGGATTATTTTCTGATGGAAAATAACCTTTCCCCTTTATGGTTTTTATATTAATAAAAACTTTTTTCTTACTTTCTAAGGCTATTCTAAAAGCATTTATTAAATTTTTAATATTGTGCCCATCACTAACCTCTAAGAAATTGAATCCAAAACAATTTACAAAACTTTTTAAAATATCACTGTCTTTGAAAACTCCAACATTTTCCCTGATAGACATATTATTTTGATTATGTACTATTGCAATATTTGCATCCAATTCGCCAAGTAAGTTCAAACCTTCATAAATCTCACCGCTTGTGAAAGCTCCATCACCAATTAACGCAAAAACTTTGTTATTCGTTGAGACGGCTGCTCCAGCAGCTAAAGCAGTTGATAATCCAGCAAATGTTGGGTGTAAGAAGATGTCATGTTGTATTTCCTTATCAGGTATTTTAAGTTCCCCAGTGCGCATGTAATGCTCTACTACTAAAAAAGGATATCGTTGATGTCCAATATCAAATAAAATCTTAACATTTTCATTGTTGATCACATTTAGTAAAGCAATACTAGTTTCAACTAAGCCTAGACTTGATGATAGGTGAAAACCAGGATTTTGTGCTGCATGGTTAATGAAGAGATTTCTCATATCCTCTGATAACTTTTTATAATTTTTCAAGTTTACCTCCCTACAACGTTTATTAATATTTTATACTCTAGGGTTTATTGTCTTAAGCTTAATATCAATATATTATTTCTTTAATATGAAGAGTTAGAAAACAAATATTTAGATGATCTCATAATCAATGTTCTTATGAATAATTGATATTTCTAATATTTGGACAATATCTTGCTTATACAGGTGTTTAGCTAAATCTAACATTGTTCTACCATCTTTGTTATGAATGTTAATATTGATTCCTTCTTGCTTTAAAAGAGATTTAACTACATCCTTTATAATTTTTTTCAACTGCAATATGTAAAACTGTTTTACCCCTTGTATTTAGAGCATTAATCTCTGCTCCAGTATCTAAATATTTTGTGATTTCTTCAATAATTGTTTTTTCCAGCTGTTTTTCACGTATATCCTCAAATAACTTAGCATTTTTTAGTCGTTGTTTAGCATCATTACGTGATTGTCTATCTTCATCACTACTATCTGAATGACGATTTCTTTTCAGCAATGCAAGATGGGTAAGATCGTCCAATCCTTGTATATTTTGCTCTAAATCTTCTAATGTGTATTCTTGGTTCTCTAATTGAGAAATTTCTGGATTAATTATAAGGGGAGTTTGTATTGGAGAATATTTAATATTTCTTTCTGCAACTTTATTAGCACCTTCTATCTTAGCTCGATCTAAATAATACTGGTACCTTGACCTTTGCGATATATTATTCTCTTCATATAATACTTTATTAACAATGACCTTGCTTGCATTCACAAAATCTGTTTGGTGCTTTTTTAATTTAGGGGGTTCTAATTTTAATATAACACACCTCTTGAAATAATATTACACAACTACTTATTTTTTTAATTTCCTAATCTAAATATTAACTTTTTTTTTATTTAATACAATGACTTTATTTATTTTTTTGTAGTTTTTAAAACCTACTCAACTCGAATTTTGTATTAATAAAGGCGATGCATAGCTGATAATGACTGGGTTACAATGGTATTAATAATACTGTTTCTGTTATAAAGTTAGATAAAAATTGCATAAATCTTTAGTATCGGACCTTAAAAGAATTACTAAGAAAATACTTAGCCTAAATATAGCCAAGGCGGGATAAAAAGGCTATGGGAAATAATTTCTAAAAAGCTGATCAATATCACATTGATATTTTCTACGAATGGATTTTATTTCAGCCCATTTATGTTCAATAGGATTTAGATCAGGACTATATGCAGGTAAATACTCAAGCGTAAAACCGGCATCTCGAATATAATCTTGCATATCCTTATTCTTATGGAAAGTTGCATTATTCAGCACAAGCACGCTATCTTCCGGTAATTTTGGAATCAAGTCTTGTTTCACCCAACTAGTAAAAGTTTGTGTATCGATATTATGCTCAAATAAACTAACCGTCAGAAGTTGTTTTCCAAGTAAAGCTCCTATTGCATTAGTCCTACCCTTTGCTGCCCAATCATGCATGCCATAACATCTTTCTCCTTTTAATGCATATCCATGCGTTCTTGGCATTGAATTTGCAAACCCACTTTCATCAATATATACAACTGACTTTTCTTTCTTCTCATATTCAAATATTTTATTTTGGAAGCTCTGTCTCTCTTCTTCCTTGCGTTTCGGATGTACTAGGCTTTTTTTTATAGGTTACATTTAGTCGTTTTAATGTATCTCCTACTGTTCTTATACCTACTTCTAGACGTTTAGCTCTTTCATAATGATAGCCATCAGGATATTTCTTTATATCTACTTTAAGTGCTTCTATATCTATTTTGGTTGCAGGTTTATTGCGACTCCTCTCCGGCTCAAGCTTCTGTTCTCAACGTACTAAGGTAGTTTTTCCTATTCTGAATCGCTCAGCCGTTTGCTTATAGCTCAATCCTTCTTGCTCTTTTATCGAAATTACTTTTCGACGGAAATCTATACTGTATGTCATAATTATATGTCATAATTATATTTTATAGCCTTTTTATCCCGCCTTGGCTATATTACATGAAATCAGTGTAAAGTAAGAAATTGAGCAATTTATAGCTAAACCACTGTAAAACAGTTATGTTATATAGTAATTTAGCTATATTACTTTAATACTGTATCAATTTTATCCGTTTCTAACACACTTACCACATCAGCATAAATGCTGTATTGCTAATGACGAATATTACAAGTCTAGCAGACCATATCGTACTTATGGGTAAAGTTAAGCATTTACTCCATGTTAATCGTACTATTGCAAAATCTCACCCCTGTATTCTATCTCAGCTTTCCTACTACAAAAAGCGAAAGATACTTTAAAGATCTTCTTTATATGAGGATGAGACCTAATTCTAGTATCATATGCTTTATTATTTATTTGCTGTAATCCTACTTGTGCTAATTTTACTAATTCTTCCTCTTTCTCACTTACTTTATATTCAATAAGAAAAGCTTTATCTCCTATATCTTTTCTTGCAATAAGTAGGTGATCAAACCTACCATAACCTGATTCTATATTTGATTCTATAATATATTGCTGAGATAAAGGAGAAAATATACCTCCCATCAAGTTGTGATAATCTCGCTCTTTACATAAATCATGACAAGATGTTGAATCTCTAAAGTATTCTTTTAACCTCTCTACAAACTTATCTACATCCCCACAGGTCAGTAATCCTATAAAACCATCATAATCAGTTGTCGGCATCTTTAATTTATTACTTACCCAATCTTTTATTCGATTAACATATATGCTTCTTATTTCTTTATTTGGGATAAATAAACGATATTCTTCATCATTATTATCAAGTTCAGCATTTAAATAACCTGTAAATACTAGTAAACTAAAAAATACATTCTTGTTATTAGCGATATCCTCAAACGATATTTGTTTATATAACTGCTTAGTTATTTTCTTATTTTCTAGTAATTTTTGTAAATCTTCCTGTATATCATCAGATCTCAATACTTTATCGATTAAATCTGTTCCTCCACTATCTAACCAATAACGATCTAACTGACCATTGCGAGATATACATTGCATTATAGACCATGGATTGTAGACTAACTCTCCACCAATCTTATAACCATTATACCAATCTTTTATTTTATTTTGATTAATCTGAGATGGTGTATCAATAAGTAATTCTGATACTTCTTGTTCAGTAAAACCATAAAATTTAGCAAAATTCTGATCAAGCACTGTATATTCAGTAAGATTATTTAAATCAGAAAATAAATTAGCCTTAGCAATTTTCAATATTCCTGTAATTACTCCCTTCTCTAAATACTCATTACCTTTTAAACATGCCCCTAATATACCTCTAAACAATTCAACTACATCTTTAAAACCTTGCTCTTGATTCCTAAAAGTTGCATATGCATTATTGATTGGTGTATCATACTCATCAATCAATATGTATACTTTTTGCTTGAAATGCTTAAACAGTAGCTTGCTCAAAAACAATAATGAACTATGTAGTTTATCTATTGTTATATTATTCGTTAAATAGTCTTGAAACTTTTGTTTATCTATATCACTAATCTTACTGCTATTAGTTAAATATTGATGATACTCAAAAACATTGGTAATTTTTTCCATTACCTTAGCTTCTATAGTTTGATAATTACTACCTTTTATATCTTTGAGGCTAAGAAAAATTACTGGAAAATTACCTTGCCTTTTCATTGCATACGATACACTTGCTATCCTTAAAGGTTTTAATTGTTTCTCTTCATTAAAGCCTATATTAATCTTACCACCTAAAAATAATTTCTTATTTACTCTTTGTGCTTCCGGAACAATGTTACCATGGCCATCTACTTCTATTTCAAAAAACCGTTGTATCTACTCATATTAATACTTTTGCCCCACCTCCTTGGTCTGGCTATCAGTATTGCTTCACTATAATCTTCTAATAATTCTTTGATCATTAGGCTTTTATCAACAAATATATCTCCCTTTACTATTAGCTTATAAAAATCATCAGTACCTAACATTATTTTAGATAGGTTAGCTATCATTCTGTGATTTAGCGTTCTTCTTAGATAATTTGTACATTTATTCTCATAATTATTAATCTCTTGCTCTATTTTTATTGATTCTTCTTGTGATATATCGAAAAACTTTTCCTTTATACCATGAACATAATCTTTAAAAAATCTCCTGATCTTTTCTTTGATGATTACTTTATTAACACTCTTAATAGCTTCCTGCCAAATTATATGACTATGCGTTAATTTGTATAAATATGAACTACTATGCTCCCCATATATAGAATATACCCTATAGATTAACTTCTTAATTTTTAAACTGTAAAGATCACAATTAATCTCATAAGGTAAAAAAATAGGCAAAGAACCATATCCACTAAACTCAGTATGTAATTCCCTGACTACCGGTCCATGCTCCCATGCTTCTATTTCTTCCTTAAATAGTGGCTTATCATATAAAGCAAGATGAATGCCTTGGACTAAATACATTAGCTTTTGTAGTTTTAGTTGTGTAATTACATCACCTGCTTCTCTATCCACTAATATCAAAAAATACTTAGCTACATCAATGCTACTTAGTATTTCCTCCTCCTGTGCTTGCTCTTTTATCTCTCTACTCTCTGTCATAATCTTACTTTTATATTGAACGTTACGGTTCTAGCTCTTGACCAACTCAGCTGATTGCAACTTTAACATAGAATAGCTGTAAATACCACATCTTAAGATTGATAACTTACCTCACTAGCAACAGCTGGTTTATGTTATTACATAATGCATCGCATCTTGTTTTATGCTATTCTGTAAAATTTCATAATTGCAAATTACACCTAGGCAGTGTTTTTCTAATCGCCCTGCAATCTCAGGTATTTTTAAGTAAACAGCTAAAGCTAAAAATATCTGTAAAGTTTCAGAGGTGGTTTGCCAGATCTTGTCAAGAGACTTAGCTCTAACCGTCTGCATATTATGTAATCTATCAAACAGCTTAATTAATAATAAATCATCCTTCTTTTGCAGATATAATATCTTAACCATTTCTACAGCACTAATCTTATAATCTTTTTTAATTCTGGTTAAATCTTCAACATAAGAAGCTATCTTATCACTAAATGCTTCTGCTATCATTTCTTGAGTCAACTCTGTATCCTCAATAGCATCATGTAATATGGCAGTAACAATAAGATCAGTTTTACATGAGTAATCAGCAACCATATATACTACTTCTAAAGAATGAGTATAAAATAATTCCCCAGTTTTTCGCTTCTGTTCACCATGATATTTTTTGGCATAGTAAATAGCCTTACTAACTTGATTAAAATCTATCTTATTTGTCGTATATTTACTTAATAGCAAAAGTTTATGTAATAATCTTTTACTGTAATAACAATTTAAAAACTCGTGATATTTATAATTGATTTGATTCTTAACCATATTTTGTCATTCTTTACTTATATATTAAGTTTAGTTAACTAAACTAATAATAATCAAGCAGTTCTTACTCATTAGGTCAATTTTTATAGTTACAAGTATAAGGTCTTGTAAATTTGCATTACAAAACCTTAGTCATTGGGGATTATTAGACTTTTTCCCAATTAGAAGTAGAGTTTGCAATGGGGCTTTGGTGATATATAGGTAATGTTATTGGTATATTGCATGTAACAGTAGTACTCTTACCTTCTTCACTTGCTACCTCAATATCTCCATGCATTTCGTGAATAAGTTTTTTAACAAAGCCAAGCCCTAATTTTAACCCTGTATACCCGGTTGCAGCATCAAATTCAATATCCTGACCTCTAATATATTGCTGTATTTCTTCAGACATACCAATACCCGTATCATGGATAATAAATTGTAGCACCATCTCTTTATTATCTTCTTCTATAGTAGTAGGAAATAGATTGATTGTGACAATGACTTTGCCGTCTTCAGTAAATTTAACTGCATTAGCTACTAATTGTTCTAATATTGCCGATATCCAGTAACTATTTCCAATAATTATCTTTTCTATATTATACTGAAAATTACAAAAAAGATCTAAGCCTTTATCTTCAGCCTCCGGCTTAATTTTATTAACAGTGTCATTTACTAATTGCTCTAGATCAAAAGCTTGTCGATCTATGGGCACGAATTTGCTATCTTTGTGCAGCAAATTCACTAGATTGTGAGAATAATCTAATAGTCCCTTAGCACAATCTATGACAATGTTAGATAAGGAGTTCTTTTTGTTAGGATCTGTTTCTCCCCCGTACAATGTCAGTAGCTTGGAGAGCATGTCATTACATGATATATCTAATTTATTACTAATATTTTTAATTAAATCTACCTTGAATATATTAGATTCTTTTAGTTCGTGCTTTACCTTTTGTAACTCTTGCGCTAATGTTTGAGGGGTGTCTGTAACACTATATGTTTGCTCAGATGGCATTAATGTGACAGATATAGGAGATAATTGCAATATCCAAGCTTGCTGTCCCATATTTTTAACTTGATTATTATCTTTTTGTTGATTTGTGTTATTAATTATTATAGCATCTCCTTGCTGTTAAGGTTAGAAAACAGCTCAGAGGTTAAAGTGGTAAAATGTTGTGTTTTTAACTTAAACTCTGAACTAGAGTTGCACCACGGCCGCTCTTAACAAGGACAGATATCACCACAATTCTGTGAAGTACAGAGGATTTTAGAGCTTTTTTGACAGATTTTTATCCAATATGACAACCAGCTGCATAAATGAGACATATCAAAGTCTTTAAGTACAATTCTAAAAAATCAATAAATATATTATTTATTATATCAGAAAATAGCCTAAAAGCTGCAAGAAACCTTGTTTTTACTGGCATATTAATGCATTTTTTGCTATAATTTACCTATCCATTAAATGCTTAAGATCTTTGTGTCAGTAAATAATTTAGAAAAGCCCGGTCCATTTCTGCAATGGGTTGGTGGCAAAAGAAAAATCGCCGATCAATTAACTAAATTTATCCCTTCTGGGTTAAATAATTACTATGAACCATTCCTTGGCGGTGGTGCTTTATTCTTTCATGTAAGAGATAAATTTAACCATTGTTTCTTATCTGATATTAATCTTGATTTAGTCACGTCCTATAACGCAGTTAAGAAGAATCCGGAGCAGGTTAGTAAATTGTTAGACTTCCATAAAGAACAACATTCTAAAGAACATTACTACCAAGTGAGAAGTAATAAGGCAGCCATCTAGCTTTATTTGACAAGCCACTTTTTAAAGAAGAGATTGAAGCTTGGCAGTATGGTCTTGTAGTGCCATGTCTGCGTGCAATATTTGGTAATTTTGCTGCTACTCCAATCCCGTCGCCCGGAGAAATAGATTTTAGTATTTATAATGCACAACAAAAAATATTAATTTATAATATATATTCTTTTTACGGTGAGCATACAGTTGCTTATTTACGTGATTTAATACGCCAACATGCCATTTGGCAACAAGCTATTATCTGTACTAACAGAATTATTACTAAAGAAGAAATGAGCAAATTTTTTAAAAATCAAATAAAAGATTATTTTCTGGTCCCGACAAAAGAAAATATTGTCCAAATAAAAAATGCTAATGATAGTAATGATCCAGCAAAAATTACTGCCAGATTTATCTATCTTAATCGATATTCATTTAAAGGCATTTACCGAATTAATATTGATGGAAAAGCAGCGCAAAGTTTTTCCGGTAGGAATTATAGTAAATCTGATATTGCTGCTAGATTAAAACAATGTAGTCAGCTTTTAGCAGGCACTTCTATTTGTGCGCTGGATTTTTCTTTTATTGAACCTCAAAAGAATGATTTTGTTTATTTTGATCCTCCTTATCATCAATCAGGTGAGAAATTTTATACTAGATTACCCTTTGATGAAAGTGAGCAAACGAGACTTAAAGATTTTGCCAAAGAGCTAGATAATAAAGGCGTTAAAATAATGATCTCCAATAGTGATACTCCTTTTATTAAGAATTTATACAAGAATTTTAATGTTAATATTATTAAAGTTAAATATTCTATGCCGGAGCATAATAAAATGTCTAATGAGGTAATTATCACAAATTATCAGCTACCATAAGTAAGATATAAGTCATCATGAAATATAAGTCACCATGAATCAAATTAGATTTCTTTGCTTGCTTTAGTTATTAGGTGCATAATTTCTTTTAAATCATTTGTAGTAGGGATACCATTATCATAATTCATCAACCACCTGTCTTCAGCATTTTTTATTTGGACAATATTTTCTTTTGTCGGGACCAGAAAATAATCTTTTATTTGATTTTTAAAAAATTTGCTCATTTCTTCTTTAGTAATAATTCTGTTAGTACAGATAATAGCTTGTTGCCAAATGGCATGTTGGCGTATTAAATCACGTAAATAAGCAACTGTATGCTCACCGTAAAAAGAATATATATTATAAATTAATATTTTTTGTTGTGCATTATAAATACTAAAATCTATTTCTCCGGGCGACGGGATTGGAGTAGCAGCAAAATTACCAAATATTGCACGCAGACATGGCACTACAAGACCATACTGCCAAGCTTCAATCTCTTCTTTAAAAAGTGGCTTGTCAAATAAAGCTAGATGGCTGCCTTGGGAAAAATATATGAGCTTTTGTAATTTTAGTTGTGTTATTGTATCACCTAATTCTCGATTAACTAAGATTAGAAAATATTGTGCTACATTAAAACAACTTAATAATTCATCTTTTTGTGGCATATTCATTATTTCAATCCTTATCATTAAATTTTAGTAATGCAAAAGTAAATCCTTGCATTTGAAAAGCATCAGCTAAGTCATTCATATAACGGTTACGAACAAAATAATCATAAAAACTTGATTTTGCTTAGATAATTATTTTTTTATTTTGAGTATCTTCCGTTATTACTGTTAGCTTACTAAAGGTCCCGATATCAACATATCTACTATAGCGTTCAATTAGGAATTTTCTAACTTTGTACCACACTGAAGTTGGATCTAATTGTTTGCTTAATGCAAGTAAATAAGTTTGATCAGCTTGTTTAGGATCATTTTCTTTTTTACTTGCGGCATTAACAAATGGCGGAATAATTTGTAACTGCCCAATACTACTGCCATAGATCATTCGTACTTGCTGTAGTATTTTATCTTGTGTATTTTCTGAAAGCGTAATATTTTTAAGCAATTTGATTTGATACTGATTATTTACTACCCCAATAAATAAGCAGGAGCTTAGTAATTCATAAGCTGAATCAGGATCAAAACTACCAATGATTTTACGTTTTAACTGAGATTGTTTGCTAGTGTCAAGGCTGCTTTCTATCTTATCTAGATATCGGTCTTTAGCTTTGTTTACATCGTTAGATTTAAACTGAAACTTCTCACAATTAGTTTGAGTAGCTTCTCTCAGTTCATGAGCTAAAGCTTTAGCCATGTAATTTAAAAACACTTTTTTATGACCAAAATGATGTTCTGGGTATTGTTCTGCTAATTTCAATAAGAGCTTGTTAATAAAAGTAAGATTAAATTCTCGATTTGATTTTATCTGTAATAAATCAGCCTCTTCTTGGGTTAATGGATGGAAATCTGTTAATTTTTTCCTTTTGAACCAGCTTTTATAATTAACGGCATTAATTGCTGCATTATTGCTATTTGATGGTGTAGAGTCGTATTTTTTAGAGATTTTATTAATAACTGCTTGTAGTGCAGTATTAATCCGTGTGGCACCTGTTGTGATATTAGCACTAGAGAAATTAGTATTACCAGCTTGTTGTTGATCATTGGTTGAACTTGTTGTTTTGAATTGTAAATTTGTTTCAAGTTGTTGTTCTTGTAACTGAGTTTGGTGATTATGATTAAATATATTTTTTTCATTTTGAAAAATTGTAGATCTGTTAGATCTAGATTTATTAGATATATTTTTATTATTATCTATATATAAGTAGTTGGCGAAATTTTTTTCAGGTTGACCTGAAATTTCTTTCGGGTTGGAGCGAAAAATTTTTTGTGTATGGCTGAAAATTTTTTCGTTTTCAGCTGAAGATGTATGATTATAAGGCTGGAAATCTTTTGCTAATTTTATACAAGGAGTGTTACGACATTTGATACCATATTTAATTACTGTTGTGGTAGAAAGATTGATGAACCCGGATTGTTCTAGTTCGAGTAGACATTGTCTTACTCTTCGTTGACAAACTCCTAGAGATTCTTCAAAGAAATGATAGGTTTCCTGGAGTTCGTCGATAGAATTGTTATAATAGATTTGTAAGCGGAAGACTATCAGGGATAAGAGCTGTCTTGAGGTTTTACTTAAGATTTTACCATTATTAGAGGTCAAATTATTCCATTCAGGTGGAATAAAATTACCGACAAAATTGTAGAATATAACAGAGCTATTATCACTATTGTTAATATTTAACTTATTATTAGAGTTAGAGGTGGAAAAAGAGGAGAATATATTATGCATAATATTTCTCCTGAATATCAGTTATAGAAGAGATTTGAAAGCAATTATAGCTCTGATAACTTAATCTCAAAGGAGAATATAAGGAGCATAAGAATTTTTTGATAACAATACTAAACTGTGGAAGACCTAGAGATAAGGTGGTGGGCGATAGGGGAGTTGAACCCCTGACCTTTACGATGTCAACGTAATGCTCTAACCAACTGAGCTAATCACCCTTATAATTTTTTAAATCTTTATGTAGTTTTGGCTTTATCGAATTATGGGCCTTATAATATTTACAATTAAGATAAGTGTCAATTGATTAGTTCAAGTTATATGTTAATATATTGATAAAAAATAGTTATATTGCATACATTTATTAAAAAAACAGAAAAAATTCCTAAAACAGCTATTTCAATAGCTAAAACTTAAGATTAAAGGAAGGTTTAATGAAAAATTTTGATGAATTTAACAAAGAGTTATAAACCCCGAAGTAAAAAAAGCTTATGAAGAACGAAAAATGGAATTTGAGATAGCAAGCACTTTAATAAAGGCTCGTCTTGCATCTAATATGACTCAGGCGGATGTTGCTAAAAAAATGTCTACTTCTCAAGCTCAAATAGCAAGAATGGAAAGCGGACATCATATTCCTAATTTCTTAAGCCTTCAAAAATACGCTAAAGCTGTAAATCAAAAAATGAATTTGTTGATTACCCCATCATAGGGTGTACTACTAAATCTATATGTAGTTTTTAACCATTGTTTTTTTAAAAAATTTATTAATGTACTAGATTTCAAGCTTTATTTCCATTATTTATAACATTTTATTATTTAGTCTATAATTTTATGGTGGATTTAAAAACTAAAGCCTTTGATATTTCTCAAAATTTCACTATTTCTCTTGACGGTCCTGCTGCTTCAGGTAAAGGGACTATAGGTTTAATACTGGCCAAGAAATTTTCTCTTAAATATTTTCAGTCAAGTATTGTTTATAGGCAGCTTGCGTTTGACTGTATTAGTCAAAAAATAGATGTCACTGATATAGATGCGGTAATTGCTTTATCTAAAGAATTAAGACTCGACAATAATTTTGACTTAGAGAATGAGAATATAGGAAATATAGCATCGCAAATTGCCGTAATAAGTGAAATTAGAAATAATCTAAACAAATACCTGATTAATCTAGTAAAAACAACACCTAGAATGATTATGGAGGGTAGGGATATAGGCACCGTTGTTGCACCTGACGCCGATTTAAAGATTTTTATAACCGCAAATCCTCAAATTAGGGCTGAAAGACGATATAAGCAGTTGCAAGCCAAAGGAAAAACATGTATACTCGATGAGATTTTACGGCAAATAATTTTGCGGGATAAAAGAGATAAAGAGCGAAAAGCTGCACCGTTATTACCGGCTTCAGATGCTTTAATTATCGATACTTCAAAGCTTTCGGCTATGGAAGTCGTAGAAGAAGTAACAAATTATATAAAGAATAAAATAACTTGAAAAAGTGCTAGGTTATTTTATTCGATTTTATGGCATTATTGCATGGCTAGTATGTCATTCCCGCGTAGGCGGGAATTCAGTAACTAAAAGGTAAAAACACACTGAATTTTAATATTAAAAGTTCAAATAGTTTCGCTTTTTCTGGATTCCCTCCTACGCGGGAATGACATAGCACGCTTTTTTTAGCCATGCAAGAGCATCCAATTTTATTAACCTTTCAAAAAAATTTTATTAGCCTAGGCACTTTAGCTAATATTACGAGAAGAATATGTCAATAAAACTAAAACAACGATTTGTTCCACAACTTGCAGCAATGAATCATGAATTTGCAGAAGATTTCTCTAAAATGCTTGAAACCGTTGATACAAGTCATATAAAAGAAAAAACGGTAGTTAAAGGTCAAGTAATCGAAATAAAAAACGATATAATTATTGTTGACGTTGGATTAAAAAATGAAGGTAGAATACCTAAGTCTGAATTTTTAGTTTTACCTGAAGTTGGGGACGTAGTTGAAGTTTTCATCGAGAAAATTGAAGGACGTAACGGCAGAACAATATTGAGCCGTGAAAAAGCAGTTAAAGAAGAATTATGGGGACAACTAGAAATCATGTGTTCCAAGGGCGAATTTGTTGACGGTACGATTTTCGGTCGTGTAAAAGGAGGCTTTACCGTGGATTTATCCGGTGTAGTGGCATTCTTACCAGGAAGCCAAGTTGACGTTAGACCTATTAAAGATCCTACTTCTATAATGAATATCAAGCAACCGTTTAAAATTTTAAGTATGGATAAAAAGCTTGGTAATATAGTAGTTTCAAGAAGAGCTATTTTAGAAGAATCACGTTCTGAAGCTAGAGATGAGATGCTATCTAAAATTAAAGAAGGCATGGTATTAGAAGGAACCGTAAAAAATATTACTGATTACGGTGCGTTTATCGATCTTGGAAGTGTTGACGGTTTATTACATTTAACCGATATTTCTTGGGGAAGAGTTAACCATCCTTCAGAAGTGTTAGAATTTAACCAAAAGGTTAAAGTAATGGTTATTAAGTTTGATGAAAAAACCAAAAGAATATCACTCGGTATAAAACAACTTGATTCTAACCCATGGGAAGCAATTAAAGAAGAATTCCCCGTCGGTAAACAAATGACCGGTAAAGTTACAAATTTTGCTGATTACGGCGTATTTATAGAATTAAAAGACGGGCTTGAGGGACTTGTTCATTCAAGCGAAATTAGTTGGTTAAAATCTAATCAAAATCCTAGAAAAACGCTAACTATAGGGCAAGAAGTAGAATTCGTAGTTTTAGAGGTCGATACTGAAAAGCATCGTGTTTCTTTAAGTATTAAACAATGTCAAGAAAATCCTTTGACAAAGTTCGCTGAAAATAATCCTGTCGGTACTATAATTAAAGCACCGATTAGAAATATTACGGATTTCGGTATTTTTGTTGCACTCGGTAATAATATGGACGGCATGATTCATGAAGGTGATATTAGCTGGGAAGATAAAGGAACGGATCTATTAAAATCATACAAAAAAGGTGACAAAATAGAATGCAAAGTTCTAGCCATTAATATTGAAAAAGAACAAGTTAGTTTAGGTATAAAACAATTGTCGCCGAATCCATATCAAGAAATCAGTGATGAATATAAAAAAGGCACAATAGTTAAAGCCCTTATAACAGAAGTTAAAGATGAGGGACTTGAAGTATTGTTAAACAATAAAGTAACAGGTTTTATTAAAAGAACTGAACTATCGGATGAAAAAGACGAGCAGAAGCCTGAAATGTTTCAAATAGACAAAGCAATAGAAGCAAAAGTTGTTTCTATCGAGAAATCAACCGGTAGAATTTTATTATCGGTAAAAGCTTATAAAATAGCAGAACGTCAAAAAGCTCTCAAAGAATATGGTTCTAGTGATAATACTACCAATATGGGAGATATACTTGCTAATGCTTTAGAAGATAAGAAGTAATAATCTATTAAGTCATTGCGAGGAGAAACTGTAAGTTTCAACGAAGCAATCTCAGGAGTTCTATGCTACTTCATGAGGTTGCCACGTCGGTTATTAAAATAACCTCCTCGTCATGACGAAAAACTATTTAATTCATCAATTTCAGGAGAAAATATTAATGTCGTATGTACCGATAGTAATTGAACCAACATCACGCGGTGAACGTGCTTATGATATATATTCAAGATTGCTAAAAGAACGTATAATCTTTGTATGTAGTACTGTTGAAGATCATATGGCAAACTTAATTGTTGCACAATTATTGTTTCTTGAAGCAGAAAATCCTAAAAAAGATATATATATGTATATCAATTCCCCCGGAGGAGTTGTAACCGCAGGTCTTGCGATTTATGACACAATGCAATATATAAAACCTAAAGTGGCTACATTATGCATAGGTCAAGCTTGTTCTATGGGTTCACTTTTATTGTGCGGGGGCGAGAAGGGGATGCGTTATAGTTTACCTCACAGTCGTATTATGATCCATCAACCATCAGGAGGTTATAAAGGGCAAGCTACCGATATAGAAATCCACGCTCAAGAAACCCTAAAAATCAAAAGGTTACTTAACGAATTGTATAGTAAACATACTGAACAAGAGTTAAAACATATCGAAAAAAGTATGGAACGTGATAATTTCATGTCACCGGAAGAAGCAAAAAAATTTGGATTAGTAGATAATATAATGTCTTCTAGAGATGCTATGGCATTGTTAGCAAAATAAAGATTAAATTTTATAGATTTAGTTTTATTATTATAGTATAAGAGAATTAATTTGTTATAGTCAAGTCAGTGGGATTTGCACACCAGAAGCGAGGAGTTAAGCCTAACTAATAGGAGAACGACGAATGATGATGCAGGCGAGTCCAAATCAATTGACTATATTGGGGTCATAGCTCAGTTGGTAGAGTGTTTGAATGGCATTCAAAAGGTCGGGGGTTCGACTCCCCCTGGCTCCACCATGTCTTATTGCTATTTCAATTTATAAATATTTCACACAGTAAACATATCATAAACTAAGGACTTTTTGCTTTTCAAAAAAAGTTAGATAATATTCAAATCTTATTATAATTCCTTTTTAGATTAGTTTTAACTTACTTAGTGAATTAATAAGAGGCTATAAAATGCATAAAGTAATTACACAATTATCAGAAATTAAATTAATTGGTATTACAACAAGTCGGAGAATATAAAGCTCAAAGCGGGGCATTTTAAAGGTAATACAAGTTATTTAATGATAAGAAATATATTATAACATAAGCTTTACCCCACTTTCTACTTCTCATTTTTTGCTTTTTTTTAAATGGCTAGAAATGCCACATATAAAACTATGGTGGAATAAGGATATAGAATGGAGTTTAGAATTGATCGAACAAAAATACTCAAGCTATGTTAGAGGGTATAAGCTAGAAAATAATGAGCCTAAAAATATACACGCTTACATTATAGAAGCAGACTGTACTCCTATAGGATACATCCAAATTTACAATGCTTATGATTTTGAGCGTTCAGACCCATTAATAAAATTACCTTCAAAACTTGCAGCACTTGATTATTTCTTTAATGCTTAGGTTCTGTGGACATTTAATAGAATAATCATAATTATGACTCTTTTTTGCTGCAAATTATAAGTTTTTTTGAAAGAAATATGAATAACTATTCCTTCAAAAATCTTATTACTTTTCGCTAAAAAATACTTCAAAATAAAAAATCAATTAGAAATCTTCACAGAACCTAGATATATTAATATAGATTAAGTGTAAAAAGAATTAGTGAGAAAATGCTAAAAGATCAGAATTTAGATATAGAAAGAAAGCAAGACCATATTGAAATTAATCTTACGAAAAACGTTGAATCTACACTTAAAAGCGGTTTTGAATCTATTCAATTTATTCACAATGCATTACCGGAAATTAACTACGATAGCGTCAATACAACTACTACTTTCCTCGGAAAATCTTTACAAGCACCTATCATAATTTCTAGTATGACCGGAGGCACGACTAGAGCTAGAGATATTAACTATAGACTTGCACAGGTCGCTCAAAAAGCCGGTATTGCTATGGGGCTTGGCTCTATGCGGGTTTTGTTAACGGAACCGGATACAATCAAGACATTTGCAGTAAGGCATATAGCTCCCGATATCCCTTTACTAGCCAATATCGGTGCAGTACAGCTTAATTACGGAGTGACACCTAAAGAATGTCAGTATTTAGTGGATGCTATTAAAGCCGATGCCTTAATTTTACACTTAAACGTTTTACAGGAACTGACTCAGCCGGAAGGTAATAGAAACTGGGAAAAGCTGTTACCTAAGATAAGAGAAGTGGTTAATTACCTCTCTATTCCGGTAATTGTTAAGGAAGTAGGATACGGTTTATCTAAAAAAGTTGCTGAGAGTCTTATTGACGCAGGGGTTAAGGTTCTTGATATTGCAGGGAGCGGTGGGACATCTTGGAGTCAAGTAGAGGCTTATCGTGCTACAAATTCGTTACAAAACCGTATAGCTAGTAGCTTTATTAACTGGGGAATCCCGACTTTAGATTCTCTAAAAATGGTGCGGGAAGTTTCAAAAGATATTCCGATTATTACCAGTGGCGGGTTAAAATCCGGCATTGACGGTGCAAAAGCAATTCGTATAGGAGCTAATATTTTTGGACTTGCCGGTCAATTTTTAAAAGCGGCAGATACTTCTGAAAGCTTGCTTTTCGAAGAGATACAATTGATAATCGAGCAGCTTAAAATTACCATGCTATGCACCGGATCACGCACTTTAAAAGATTTAGCACAAGCAGAGATTAGGTTTTAGTAAAATTTATATTCATAATATATTGGCACCAAATTCAAAAATAACTCTTTCGGCCTTATAATCACTAATTTGAACAAGTTTAACTTCTTCAAGATAATTACCTTTGGTAAATTCGTTAATGACTTTCCGCCAAAATATCAATACCGGTTTATTTTCAGGCATAACCGCAACTTCCCATAATCTTTTATGCATTTGCCAAATTTGCTTAGCTACTTGCCTACCAACTCCTTTATTTTGAAATCTTGCTATAATAAAAAATTCCCCATATTCCAATCGATTTTTATAATGCGTTCCAACCTTATTAAGCAATATAAAACCTGCTATTTCGTCATTTACTTTAATTCAATAGGCTTGCCTATCCGTTTCTATAAAATATTTTTTGTAATCAT
The DNA here is from genome assembly GCF_000965185.1 of Rickettsia argasii T170-B. Taxonomy (NCBI): domain Bacteria; kingdom Pseudomonadati; phylum Pseudomonadota; class Alphaproteobacteria; order Rickettsiales; family Rickettsiaceae; genus Rickettsia; species Rickettsia argasii. Next base: position 80,895 of record NZ_LAOQ01000005.1, on the reverse strand, counting down.
CAGCTTCATATAAACCATCTCGTGGCAATGTCTAATCATATTCATCTGATTCAAACACCCACAATAACGCGATATATCATATATATAAAACCGTACCATATTTTGGATTAGAGGGTAATCAGCAACGGTTGCAGTGGTTAAACGTATATTCTGTACAGATTCATTCTTCATAACTCTTTTCTTAAATATAATTTAGCCATTTCTCCGGAATTATGATAACCTAGCACTTCATAAAATATATGCGTACTGTCTTTAGCACGTCGATAACCAGAAGTAAGATCAACGATTACGGGGCTATATTTGGGGCTATATTTTTTTTGCTATTTCTTCTAAATATTCCATAAGCTTTTTACCTATTATAAAAGTAAAAATAGAAATTAAAAGACTATCAATATGAGGTAATTAGTAGACGATAAGCTTTATAAAAAGCTTTTAGACTTTATAAATGTAATAACAAATGCATATGAAAATTTTAAATACTCGACAGTGGAAACCTTGATTACTATTTGACTTTCCGGTTCGATAAACTACAAAAATTGGCTAACTGTCCAGACTAGAGCGTGGTAAGTTAGTATTACAGAAAAAAGATATTTTTGTTTAGGTAAAGTTGATGGTAATATTTTAACAGGCCGTTTTACGTTCCAAGATAATCATATAAGAATTTTTAGAGCAGGATACTGGCGCAAAGGTAAGAGAATTTATGAGCAAGAGAATAAAATACACTGATGGGGAAATATGGGAAGTAAAAATAGTAAAAGATTTCTTGCCGCACCCTAGAGAACTTTTATTAAAAGATGATTCAGTAAAAGTAACCATTTCTTTAAGTAAAGAGAGCGTAGAATTTTTTAAATCAGAAGCAGCAACTGCACATGTTCCTTTACTAAGTATTATAAGAAAATAAACGAGCATAACATACTCTTCTGCTGTTAAGAATTGCTCTTTGTTATCTGCATGAATTCACATACTCACTTATCAAGTATAAACTGTACACACTCACCATTTGATAACAAATTCAATGCTTGAAATCATGCGAGTATACCATAAACTGAGCTGGCGGAGAGAGGGGGATTCGAACCCCCGACACGTTGCCGTGAACACGCTTTCCAGGCGTGCGCCTTAAACCGCTCGGCCATCTCTCCCAAATTTTTAGCATTGCCTGTATGGCTTCCTATGTCATTCTCACAAGGTATTGATGTTGTTGCATAGAGTAAAAAGCCTACTAGATATCATCCCAGCGGAAGCGAGGATCCCAAAAAATAAACCTATAAAAACAAGTTTTTTATAGGTTTTACTGGATTCCCGCTTTCTCGCGGGAATGACATAAAACGATCTATGCCACAAAGCCTTTAGTCGCTTGCAATGACGACTCGGGTATCCATACGACAAAGCTAAGACTTATTCTGAGAAAAAATATTATTAGCTTCTTCTAGCTCATTTTTAGTATTAACACCAACAATTAAATCATGATCAGTAGATAATAAATATGAAACCTTTTCACCGTGATTTTTACATATTTTTACTATTTCAGTTAAATAAACTTCCTTATGACCGTTAGTATTAGTAGCAAATAAAGGTAAGTATTTATTTAAAATTTCGCTACTGAAAGCCATAATACCTGAATTACAAAGCTTTATGTTTTTCTCTTCTGCGCTTGCATTTTTATGTTCGATTATCTCTAAAAATTCACCATTTTTATCAGTAATTATTCTCCCATATTGAACCGGATTTGCTCTCTCAAAGCTTAAAGTCACTAATGCAGAATTAGTAAGGCTTAAATAAGCTATTAATTCATGCATAAGTTTTGGAGTAATAAGAGGATGATCAGCGTATAAAACTAATATAGTTTTATTTTTATTAATTAAATCTATTGCTGCATAAGTAGCATGAGCTGTGCCTTTAGGTTCTTCTTGCAGTACAAAGCGACACATATTTTCATAGGACGTTAAATATTTTTTAAGTTCTTCTGAATAAACTATAATTACATCATTTGTAACATTAAGCGAATTCTTTAATACCGTTTCAAGCATTGGAACTCCACCGACTTTATGCATTACTTTCGGTAAATCGGACTCCATTCTAGTACCTTTACCGGCTGCTAAAATAATTATTTGATAATTTGCATCGTTATAAGTCATGGTTCTCCTTGTATTATTTCGTAAACATCATCAGATAACTCATAATTCCCAAAAACTCTTTGCACATCATCACTTTCTTCTAAAACTTCCACAAGCTTTAGTAATTTTTCAGCTTTTTCCTTATCATCTATAATTATTGTATTTAATGGGATCCAGCCTATATACGAATCTTCAGGTATGCCATATTTGCCAGTTAAAAATTCTAGAACTTTAGAGAAATTTTCAATATCCGTATAGATTGTATGGGTGGTATCATCGGATATAATATCATACCCCCCGGCTTCTATAACTGCCTCTAAAACATCTTCATTAGATGCTATATTTATTGGATACTGAATAACTCCGCAATGGTTGAATAAATAATTGACACTACCGGTTTCGCCTAAACTCCCACCATATTTAGTAAAACTAGAGCGTACTTCTGCAGCAGTGCGGTTTTTATTATCGGTTAAAGCTTCAACTATTATAGCAATACCATTCGATGCATAACCTTCATATCTAATTTCCGTATAATTTTCGGTATTAGAAGAACATTAGCACTATTAATAGCTTTATCTATTCTTTCTTTAGGGAGATTTTGACTACGTGCAGCGGTTAAAGCATTTCTAAGACGTGGATTATTTTCAGGGTTATTAGAAGAACCGGTTTTAGCTGCAGTAACTATTTCACGAATTAATTTAGTGAAAACTTTTGCTCTTTTTTTATCTTGAGCCCCTTTACGATGCTGAATATTTTTGAACTTTGAATGACCGGCCATATTTATTTCTTTTCTTTCAAAAGTAGTATTATATACTCTGAAGTAAAATGAAAAGTAATATACGAAGATCAACTTGAAAAAGAGCAAGGAGTCTGCAAACCGAGGAGCGGAGCATATAATAAACATTCAGCATCCGAGGACTTACAAAGACGACGTAGCTAATTTTTCAAGTTCATCGAGTATATTTTTTCTCCAAAAACGATTAATTAACCTTGTTTTGCTTTAAATCTTTTATTCTTTTTATTTATTACAAAAATTTTACCTCTTCTTTTAACGATCTGACAATCTTTATCACGTTTTTTTAATGATTTTAATGAGCTAACAACTTTCATAAAATATACTTTTACATTTAATTTGGATTGATAATAAACATTTTTATTTAATCAGTCAATTAGGTTCTGTACTCTTGTAATAGAATAATCATAATTATGGCTATTTTTAGCTGCAAATTATAAGATTTTTTTGAAATATGAATAACTATTTCTGCAAAAATCTTATTAATTTTTGCTAAAAAATATCTCAAAATTATAATCATTAATCAAAAGTGTACAGTACCTAACAATTTAAAGCATTTTTAAAAAATACCATGCTTCGTGGTTTTTAAATATAAATTTAACCAATAATTACAAAGGGATCAAATTATGAATAAATATTCATTATATAACTTTACTCAAGAAACTATAAATGAAATCAAGCAAAATGGAAGAGAATGGAGTTTAAACAAACCATATTATGATGAATTTCTTGTTGAATTACCGAAATTAGTTCAAAAATTTGAGCTATCTGAAACAATTACAAAAGTAGATTATCCAGGTAAACATGTATCCATATTTAATGCAATAGGGAAGCTAGCATCATATGCTCAACTTGCTAAATGGGCTGAGAATGCTATGAAAGATGAGCAGCAAGGTGAAAATGAAAAAGCTAATAATCAATGGAAAGCTATAAAAGCAGTATTAGAGCATGCTAAAACATTAGGTATAGATTATTGTAGTTTAATAAGAGGCTGGGAAAATAATACAGGAGTAGCACAAGGCGATCAGATACTGAAACTTCTTTTAAACAAAGTGAAACAAAATATTGACTTAAGTATAGATGAGCTGAAGATAGCTAAAATCATAATAGACGAAGCAGATAAAGGAGAATACGGCTTATACACTATTCCAAATAATTATAAAAATAATGAAAATGCAAAACATGCAGCTAACAAACATAAAAAATGGTATGAAAGCATAATTAAAGATGAGGATTTTTCAATGTTACAAGCTTTAAGCTATAGTGTGGATACAAGCTCTATATTGCAAGAAAAAGATCTAATTGATCTATCTGAGGATGATTCTACTATATCTCCCGAAATGTCAAAGGAACAAAATAATCTTAACGATCAACAACTTGCAGCTTTGGTTCATCAAGCAACTGCTCACGCTAACAGAGAGGAAATACCACATATACAACCTTCTACTAGTTCTAATAGGGGAGAGAGCGGTACAGAAGATACTATTTTAGGTATGCAAGCTAAGGATTTAGTAACATTAATTAATGCCGGAGTGCAAGCTTTAGATGGGACTACTAATCCTCAAGATGCTCAAGGTAGCACTGCTGAAGACGTTGTAACACAAGTAAGTAATCTTTTGCAAGCGACAGGAGGCGATATTAATAATTTGTTGGATATGGTACCCGATATATTAGGTAATCCTCAAAACACTAATGATGCTGCTTGGGATTTAGATTAAATCCTTACTTCTTAAATGCTATAACTTCCCTTGCTTCATAAGATAAGTTATGGTAGGCTAGTTTATCTTATTGTAACTCAAGTTATTTTAGCGTTGCCGGTATGGTTTGGGAATTATGCCAAAATTGTTATTGCGAGCGACTACAAGGAGCGTGGCAATCCAGCAAAACAATAAAAAAATTCTGTAAATCAGAATTTTTTACTGGACTGCTTCATCAATTACTCAGTAATTTTCCTCTCAATGAAGTTAAAACCATACTACTCCTATTATTATCCTTTATCCTCTTCTCTAAACCGGCTATTGCCGATCCTGAAATAGCTGAATCCTTTAAATGTTCAAAACTTTTTCCTTACTTTGAAAAAAAATTTAATATCCCATCTAATACGTTACATTCAATAGCTTTAAAAGAATCAGGAAAAAAACATACAACCAGTAAAATTAGATTAGTATGGCCTTGGACGGTAAATGTTGAAGGAAAAGGCTATTATTTTAACACAAAAAGAGCAGCCGTAAGTTTTGTTAGAATAGAGCTTATAAAAGGGCGAGAGAGTATTGATGTCGGATGCATGCAGATTAACTTAAGGCATCATTTAGGGGCTTTTAATTCCCTTGAACAGGCATTTGATCCAAATAATAACATTCGTTACGGTGCAGAATTTTTGCGTTCAAAATATGATCAGCTAGGGAGCTGGCACAAGGCGATAGCTCATTATCATTCGGCTACACATTCTTTAGGGCTTAAATATAAACAAGATGTAGTTAAAATAGCAAGTAATATGGCTCTTTATAAAGCATCCTTACATAGTTATCTAAATAATAATGAAGGGGCTTTAGAAGATACAATTCCAGTAAATAATAACAAAGTTCAAAAAAAATCACTTTTTAGTGGCAATAAAAGATACAGAAGTAGTATTATGATACCGGTTCCTGCTAAAATTAATTAATTCTATGAATATTAAATTAATTACATGTTTTTTAATATTAGTAAGTGCGGTAAAAGTAAATGCCGATTTTAACAATATTCAAGATAATTTTGAATATCAGGAAGAACAATTAGTAATAGAATTACCTTGGAGCGATTGTACCGAAATTCATAAATTATTAGAGGAAAAATTATCTTTTTCAGAACAACAAATAAAAAAAGAAAATAAAATTCATGAGAAATATAAACAATTTTATTTAAAACATAATAACCCTACTAATTTTTCTATGCAATTTCTTGAGAAAAAATCTAAGACTAATGGAGTAGAAACTTTAATATCAGGTTTTTTAAAATTTTGTGAAGATAATTTTCAAACTAGTAAAAGTAAATCTAATTCCCTAAATTATTATATTAAAAAACAACAAGACCAATGGTTTAATTATATAAGAAATGAGAATTACAAAATATATTATAGAAAAAAATACGAAGATAATATCTTTAGAAATAATTAATTAAGGCAACTATATATCTTTGTATAACCTAAATTGTTTCGATATAATAATTTTATATAAAATTGTGTTAGTATAGTTAAGTGTTAGATTTTAAAAGTGTTGTTGATTTATTCGAACAATTACCTACTGAACAAAAGTGCATAATTATTTTACTGACATACGTTGGGCTAACGGAGCTTATTGTCCGTATTGCGGCAACCAAAAGATTTTTCATTATGCGGATGGAACGAATCACAAATGTTCGGCATGTAAAAAGCGTTTTAGTATCAAAGTCGGCACAATGTTTGAAAATAGTAAGATTTCTTTAAAGAAATGGTTTACAGCAGTTTTGCAAGTTACTACGCAAAAAAAAAGTTTATCATCGTTACAGCTTTCAAGAGATATTAATGTTACCCAAACAACTGCATGGTTTTATGCTTCATAGGATTAGAGAAGTGACTAAACTAGAAAGTTTTAGTATTCCTTAAAAAGCACTGTAGAAATAGATAAGACGTATATTGGTGGTAAAGAAAAGAACCAACATCAAAATAAAAAAACTAAAGGTACACAAGGTTGCAGCACAAGGACAAAAACCGTTGTAATCGGCATGATAGAGAGAAACGGTAACGCTAAGGCTCAAGTTATAACAAAGGTTAATTCAAAGACCATAGAAAAAATTGCAATAAATAATATTCTAATAGGGTCAACTATTTTATCTGATGAATGGAAAGCTTACAAGGTATTAGAAAAGTTATATAATCATGAATATATAAATCACGACTTAGGTGTAAATAATATAAGAGAGTCTGTGTCCACAAACACGATAGAAAGCTTTTGAGCGGTGTTTAAGCGTGGTATAAATCGGGACTCTTATTCTATTAGCAAAAAACACATAGAGAGATATTTAAACGAGTTTGTATTTAGGTGCAACCATAAAAACTATAATGTAAGCAATATGTTTAATGCTATACTTTTAAATACAGGTAATTATTTATCTTATAAAGCCTTGGTAGGTCGGTATGAAACTCAAAGTAGTTAAAAACGGAGAATTATCTTTTAACGAGGTTTTAGCAGTGATAGGTCAAGCTCCGTTAAAAATTAATTCTCCAGAGATTGAAGAAGACAAAATCCTTAAACCATTTATAAAATGGGCAGGGGAAAAAGAAGCCTTAGCAAAGAGTTGTGCTTACGCTTACCTGCTAGTTACAATAATCATTATGAGCCTTTTATAGGAGGAGGAGCACTTTTTTTGCACTCGTTCCAGACAAAGCTATTATATCAGATATAAACTTAGATTTCATACAAGACAGTTAAGGATGAAGCTCGAGCATTAATTGAGCTTGTTAGCTAAGCATAAAGCTAATCACTCTCAAGATTATTACTATGCTGTTAGAAAGAACGCAAATAGCGATAACCCTATTGAGATAGCAACACGTTTCATATACCTTAACAAGGCTTGTTATATAATGGTCTTTATAGAGTAAATAGCAAAGGAGAGTGCAATGTCCCGATGGGAGCTTATATGAATCCTAATATTCTTGATAAGGATAACATACTTGCGTGTAGTAAAGCTTTACAAAATGCTGAAATAATATATCAGGATTTCAGCAATATTTCACCTAAGCCTAAAGATTTCGTTGATATAGACCCGCCATATCAACCTATTAATAAATACTTCATTTACAAAATATACAAAGCTTGGCTTTACAGAGGCAGATCAGGTTAAGTTTTATGAAAAATGCAGAGCATTAAATAAGAAAGGTGTATATTTAAATTCAGATAGCGATTTTATAAAGAACTTATACAAGTTTTTTAGTATAGATATAGTAAATGCACCAAGAAGCATAAATTGTAAATCCGACAGTAGGCAAGGAGCTAATGAAGTTTTAATAAGAAATTATTAGTACAATGGTAAAACAAATTGCAATTTTACAAGCTAATAAAACTGTAAACGAACTTGAGATTTTTATATATGATCGACTAAAAAGAGAAGGATATTGTTTTGTACCTAATAAAAGATTTAGTGCAGCTAGGATCCTTAAGCAGCCTATTTATACTAGACAGTTTGAAGTTGGCAAAAATATTTATGATACTAAATGGAAATGCGATTTTATATTATATCATCCAGAACGTCACTCTAATTGCCTAGTTATAGAATCTAAGTAGCAACAATCAGGAGAATCGGTTGATGAAAAATATACTTATCTTGTGCTAAAAAAAAACAAGGAATTTATGATACTATAATAATAATTGATGGTGATGGATATAAAAAAGAAACCTTGAAATGGCTCAAGGATCAAGTTGGCAGTAATTTAATAGAAGTGTTTAGTATGTCTGAATTTACATCTTGGATAAATAACAAGAAAATATAGGTTATACAAGTATATAATTCCCTTAATTTATTTCAGTACTTGATGCATATATTATTTAATTTATATTAACTGTAATAATATACAGGGTTATTTATGTTAAAGAAATTTATATTAGTATTGTTGTGTGTTATAAATCTCTAGGAGAATCTAATAAGACCGAGAACAATGTTTCAGCGATAGAAAGAAAAAAAGTTTCTAGTAATGATAAACAACTAAAACCTGTCTACTTAGAGCATTTTGATCTAACTTTGGATTTAAATCCTACAGAAAAAAGCCTGTTGAGTTTAGAACCTTTATCACCTAATAATAACAATACGCAACCTATAATTGTAGATATTTAGGAGAATTTTGAAGGGCTAGATAGAGTTAAAGGGGATGATATTCGCACTGCAAGACAGAGAGAACTTGTTCAAAATAGTTTGCTAGGAGATTTTTTAGGGGGTTTTATTTCTCGACCGCCACCAACAATTTTAGGAGAGAAAATTCAAGATAGGAGAGGATTATATATTCAACAGACTAAAGCTAAAAAATCACCGAAATAATGCAGTAGAGGGGATAAGTAACAGCTTATTTATCAAGCATGCAGCTAATGATATAATAAGTCGATTAGGAATGATTGATAAGGATTTTTCGGATATTCTAGAAATATCGGCTAAATGCGGTTATCTTACGAGCTTACTAAAAAATGCTTATCGAAGTGCCGATATTACCGTAACAGATATGTCGCCTTTATTGCTTGATTCTTTTGAGCATAATCATAAATTATTAATCGATGATGAAGATTTAGAATTGCCAAAAGACTCTTTTGATTTAATTATTTATTCATTAGGGTTACACTGGATAAATGATGTACAACGCTTTTTATCTAATATAAGAATATTTTTAAAGTCTGACGGTATTTTTATCGGTCATTTTGTCGGAGGAAATAGCTTAAAGAATTTACGTAAATCCTTAATAGATGCCGAAATAGCAAGTGATTTTAAACACTCTCCTCATATTGCTCCTTTTATTCATTTTGATCATGTTCCGATTTTATTTTCGCAAGCAAGATTTGCCGAAGTAATTGTTGACTATGAAAATATAGAGCTAAAATTTGATAATCCTTTAGCTTTAATGAGAGAAATAAAAAATATAGGTGAGGCAAATTCACTAAATGCTAGTCATAATTATGCTATTTCTAAAAAGATGTTTTCTTTACTACAAAATTATACAAACGGCTTTGAAGATAATATTAATTTAATTAGTTTTATTGCTTCACCAAATAAGAATAGTATAAGATTAAAGTTGTTATAAAGGTAATAATGGTATATTTTTAGCAGTATTACATCATTGCGAGGAAATTATGTAAGTAATGGACAAAGCAATCTCAGGATATTTGACAAGATTGCCACGCAGCCTATGGCTGCTCGCAATGACGATCCAACAATTTATTAAGGTCAAACAAATATGCAAGAATTTGATTTAGTGGTAATAGGTAGCGGTCCAGCCGGTTATACAGGCAGTATTAGGGCTGCTCAGCTTGGTATGAAAGTAGCGTGTATTGAGAAAAGCGATACTCTTGGCGGCACTTGTTTAAATATAGGATGCATACCATCGAAAGCTTTACTTAATTCTTCCGAAAAATATGAAGCAGCTCTAAAACATTTTGAGAATATAGGTATTACTGCAGATGTAAAACTAGACTTACAAAAAATGCTAGCTAATAAAGATAAAGTAGTTCTTGATCTTACAAAAGGTATAGAAAGTCTATTTGCCAAAAACAAAGTTACTAGGATAAAAGGTGAAGCTAAAATTAGCTCTAGTAATATCGTTGAAGTAAATAAAGAGCAAATTAAAGCCAAAAATATCCTAATTACTACAGGTTCCAGCGTCATAGAAATACCGAATATCAAAATAGACGAAGAATTTATTGTTTCATCTACCGGTGCTTTGAAACTTTCTAAAGTACCTGAGAACTTAATAGTAGTCGGCGGAGGGTATATAGGCTTAGAACTTGGTTCAGTTTGGCGTCGTTTGGGAGCTAAAGTAACGATTATTGAGTATACACCGAGCATTGTACCTATGCTTGATAAAGAAATTGCTACACAATTTATGAAACTACAGCAAAAACAAGGTATAGAGTTTAAACTGAATACTAAAGTGCTATCTGCTGAAGTAAAGTCAGGAAAAGTAAATCTGACAATAGAGGAGGGCGGTAAGAGTTCAGTAGTAACAAGCGATGTTGTGTTGATGGCGGTAGGCAGAAAAGCCTATACGCAAAATCTAGGACTTGAGTCTGTCGGTATTATTACGGATAAACAAGGTAGCATTGAGATTAATGACCGGTTCCAAACAGCAATTTCAAATATTTACGCAGTCGGTGATGTGGTAAAAGGAGCTATGCTTGCTCATAAAGCCGAGGAAGAGGCTGTAGCTGCCGTGGAAATTATGGCAGGGCAGGCAGGACATGTTAACTATCACTTAATTCCAAGCGTAATATATACTTATCCTGAAGTAGCAAGCGTCGGTGAAACGGAAGAACAGCTAAAAGAAAAAGGCATTAATTATAAAGTCGGTAAGTTTCCGTTTTTAGCAAATAGTAGAGCAAGAGCAATCGGTAGTACGGAAGGGATGGTTAAGATCCTTGCCGATAGTAAAACCGATAGGGTTTTAGGAGCGCATATCATAGGAGCTGATGCAGGTACATTAATTGCCTCGCTTACGGCTTATATGGAATTCGGAGCAGCTTCAGAAGATATAGCAAGAACCTGCCACGCTCACCCAACTTTAAGCGAGGCTATAAAAGAGGCAGCACTTAGTGTAGATAAGAGGACTATTAATATGTGATATATTTCGACGTCATTGCGAGGAAAATTACGAAGTAATTGACGAAGCAATATCAGGAGTCCTGCTTTATGAGATTGCCACACTCCTTGCAGTCGCGGCGTTGTTGCATGGCTTGAAAAACCAGTGCGGTGTCATACCGTGGCTTGACCACGGTATCCAGTAAAACCACTCAAAATACTAATAATATTAGTATTTTTAACTAGATCCCACGAACAAGTCGTGGGATGACAGAGATGAAGCAAGCCATACCACAAGGCCTTCAGTCGCTCGCAATGACGAATTTAAGGATATTTATGACCAAACAAGAGCTGCGTCTTTATTTCAAAGAATTTTTAATAAAAAACCAAGATAAGATTAATTCCGATTTAGTCAAAAACTCTCTAATCAATAAAATTAGCCGGTTATTACAGGAGTTAAAAGTAAAGACAGTAGGACTTTATTTTCCTCTAAAATATGAAATTAACTTACTTGAAATAACAAACTTACATCCTGAAATAAGATTCTTCCTACCGAAAATCATAAAAAATGAGATAAAATATTGTTCTTATCATTATAACGATCAATTGGCTTTAGGGGCTTTTAAAACCTACGAACCTATAAATAATGATTTTTTTATTCCTGAGTTAGTTATTATCCCAGGGCTTGCGTTTAGTAAGGAGGGTTATAGACTTGGATACGGCAAAGGACATTTTGACCGATATCTTAATAATAACCGAAATATATTAACCGCCGGAGTTTGTTTAAAAGAACAATTAATAGATAATTTTCTGATTGAATCTCATGATCGTAAGCTTAAATTTATGATGTCGGTATAAAATAACCTTAATTTTTTTAACTTTGGGTAAAATGGTTGATATAATAAAAAAAATTGTCGTATTGATCGGTGTACCTTTTGCTTTTTTTGCACAAACAGTTGGAGATTGGCTAGAAACAGGACAAATATCCGGCGATACTTAGACTGGAGATATTTGCTTTCAATTAGCATTAGTAGGAGTAGGGACACTTATCATAACCCAGGCATTTAGTAACTTGCCTGATGATGTATACAACGAATATGTCAAAGTAGTACAAGATAGTGAGATACAAGTTACATTAGTTGGCTAATTTTTTTCTATTCATAATAGGCTACAAATTATTCGATTTATAGCTCTTTGCTTATAAGTTATTACACAAACTTATTATTTCATCTTTATATTTTTGTTTGTGTAAATATTTGCTTTTTAAATTTAGATTTTTAAAATCCTTGTGATTCAATGGCGGGTATTTACTAAGCTTTATTAAATCTTCATCTAAAATAAAATGCTTACGAGGAATATTTATAGTTTGTGCATTCTCTTCACGATAAGCTGCAAGCATTTGAATTTTGTGATTAAAACTCTTATCATCACTTATATATTTTATTTTTTTCCAAGCATCTTTCGGCTCAACCTTATAATTTCTAACATCTAATAAAGTACTAAGAGTAGTTTGATATTTATTAGTTAAATTATTTCTAATAATTATATTATTTAACTCTTTATATATCTTATACAAATACTCCACGTCTAACATTGCATAATTTAACATATCACTAGTAATAGGACGTTTTAGCCAGTTAGATTTTTGGTGGGTTTTATCGATAGTAATACCGATTAGCTTATAGCAAAGGTCATCATAGCTTAGCTGTTTACCAAATCCGCAAATATTTGCTGCAATTTGTATATCAAAAACATTAGCAGGTAGTGTTTTAAATAAATTATAGAAAATCTCTAAATCTTCACGAGGAGCATGAAATATTTTAGTAATATTATTATCTGCAAGCAGCTTATTAAAAATATTCAGATCTAAATTGCTTAATGCATCAATTATTCCGCAATATTCTTCTGCTTTAACTTGAATTATACTAAGCTGAGCATAATAAGTATAGCGACGCTCAAATTCCGTATCTATGCTTAAGCATGCCTTATTTACTAACCGGTTACAAAATTCTTCTAATGTTTTTTGATTATCGATAATTTGCATAGAAGCTATTTATAAAGCTCCGATAATTTTTAAGAAAAGATTAGTATGAGATAACGACAGAACCACTTCAAGACCGATTAAAATAATAATAATCCACTCAAGTTTGGTGGAATGTTTATAATTAAGATCGTTTGAAAGAATGTCTAAAAGCTCATGAATCATATTAAGACGATGATTCATTATATTTTGCCGTATTTCTATGTCTTGAAACTCTGCTGTCATGAGATATAGAGGCTCATAACTCGGACGACGCCAAAAGAATTCTGGAGTATCGAATATATCGCTATGCAAACTGATTGAATAACGCTCGTTAAATAATATACCTATTTGCTGTAATATCTCCTTTTTAGAAAGCGATACGCTACCGGTTCTAGCTAGTTCCTGTTGTATAGGGGTTGTCTGAACAATCAAGTTACTAACAGATTGCTCAAGAACGCTAAGTTTAACCGATTGTGCAAGCGCATGGGAAATAGAAAGTTTAACAAAAACTGATTTATCTGCCAAGATTATTTTATTTTTTTCTTCATCAATAAATGTTTTCTTGACCTCCGTATTATATTCAAAATAAATATAATCGGATACCGGCTCTTTAAGCTTATTTACTGGTACTAAATCAGTATCGCTTAAAACTATTTTTTCTTGAATTTCATCGCCGCCCCAAATAGTTACACAACCAAACGGAAAGAAAAATATCTCTATAAAATCAGAATCTTTATTTATCTCTTTCCGAATATATAAAACATCGTCAAAATGTTGAGGTTCAAGACCAATCTTTTTTAAATTAGTAACTAGATCACTCATCTTATATTCGGAAGAAGTACAGTAAGATGAACATCTCATGATTATTAAGTTTAATTTATATAAATTTAGAGTATAGTAGTTAGGAACCTATAAAGTCAATAATATTATAATTATGTATGAAATATTAAGTAATAGAGAAGTTATCAAAATAATAGGTTTTGATTCCGTAAAGTTCCTACAAAATCTCATTACTAACGATATTTGTAAGAGTATAGTCAATTCAGTTGAATTCGGATACAAGGAGCGAGGAGCGAAGCCTATAATAATAGGCGAGACGACGAGTAACGCAGTAGGCGAGTCCAAATCAATTGACTATAATTATTGCTATACTTATTTGCTTAATAATCAAGGAAGATATTTATTTGATTTTTTCGTGTATGTTCATAACCCTGAGGAAATTTACCTTGATATTGATAAAAGTAATAAAGCTGCTTTGATAGAGTATTTAAACTTCTATAAATTTCGCTCAAAAATACAAGTAATAGATTGTAGTGACGAATATAAAGTTATCTACTCACTTCAAAAATTAGATATAGACTCGCTAATTACGGTTCGTGATCCTCGTTATGCTAAGCTTGGTTTCCGCTCAATAAATAAGCTCGATGTCATACCGCTGTGCGGTATCCAGACAACAATTAAAAAAGACTGGACCCCGTGGTCAAGCCACGGGGTGACAGAGGGGGAACCGCCCCCCTCAACAACATCTCCCCGCGAAAGCGGAAATCCAATATACCTAGAAGATAAATATAATTTTGCAATAATAGATGGTGTGGAAGATTTAATCACAGATAAATCTATTCCAAATATGTATGGTGCTGAGGAGTTAAATGCAATTAGTTTTGATAAAGGTTGTTATGTCGGGCAGGAAGTGATTTCAAGGGCTAAATATCAAGGAGTTATAAGAAGAAAGATATATAAAATTACAGCAGATGAAGATTTATCTTCATTAGTTAAAAATGCAGAAATACTCGCAGATAACAATAAAATCGGCGTAATATGCTCAAGTTATCACAATAAAGCAATCGCCTTAATTAGAGAAGAACAATATCTTGCCGATAAAGGAGCTGATGTTACCGTTAAAGGGATTAAAATAAACTTATCTCTCGCACCTTGGTATTAAATAATAGTTAATTTTTTAATAATCACTTGATATTTATTAAGTTTTTATGTATTATAGTAATAATAAATAGATACAAACCATATTTCATGGTATTTTTATAAAAAATAATATAAATTGGAGACTTTTATTTATACACCTTTTCAATTATTAACTTCAGGAAACATACAATTAATACCGGCTATATTAAACAGAACTAATGTTAACAACAAACTGAATATTTTTGAAGCTCTTTGTAGTTTAATACCTCAACAATAAGATCAGAATGTTAAAAATGTTTTAGAAAATACTGCTGTACAGATATTAAACAAAATGATCCTCATCCCTGACACTAATTGGGATAAGAAAGATACAAACGGTAATACTATACTTGAATGGGGTATTTGTAGTAATAGCTCCAATGTTATTGATGTATTTCATCATAACCCTGCACTTATGGCAAAATTTGTTTCAACTGAGAAAGCACAAATTCATAATTTTTTCCGTGTTGCTATGGAGTCGCATATTTCTGATGATTTCCGTAAGACACAAATTGAAAAATTTACACAATTAGGTTTAGATATTAATGATCTTGGTCAAGATAATCATATTGCTTTATATTCTACAATAAATATCAGCTTATTACTAATAATCCGAGTAATCAAAATATAAGTTTATTTCAAACTCAAATGGATAAATATTATAAAATAATTGAGAATCTAGTTAAATTTGGTGTTAATCCTTCGCTTAAGGCAAATAATATATTAAATTTATTAGCTACCGGTACTTTACAAATACAAAATACAATATCTAAAATGTCCGATAACGGTAATAAATATTTAGCTCAAGCAGGTTTTAAAACTTTAATAATGAATGCAAAGGAATTAGTAGAAAAAACATTAGAAAATTGTAACCTTGGAAATTCTACCGGCGGTAATAATATGATTGCTACGCTTGGTAATATAATATGGTCTATTAAACAAGATATTTCAAACGAATCCGGTCAAGAAAAAACATTGTTAATCAACAATTTTAAAGAACTGAAATCTTTAGCTGAACCTATAATAGAAAAAATAGTAAAAAAGCAAGGATTTAATCCTAACATTATGGATCAATTGAATTCTAATACAATAGCATGGTTCGGTGCATTTGGAGCCGCATTCTTAGAAAAATGCATAAAAAATACGCATACAAAACCTGATGTAAATTTCTATGATAAGAGTGGTAAAACACCACTTGATTGGTATAGCGATTATAATGCTACTAAAATCGTAGAAACTTTAATAAAAAATGACGGTAATGTAAATCTTCAGTGTACTCAAGATGCAGCTACTCCTGGCCATAGATTATTTTTAAATAATTCAAAAGTATAATGCTAGCAACCCAAAACTGCCAACTCTAAAAGCATTAAAACAAGCTGCCGTTTGATCCAAGTATCAAGATGGTAGGTAATAAAAACTGCAGCAGATGTATTAGAAGAGAAAAAAACAGCTATAGTTGATGACAATGATTATCATAATGCACGATGAGTACATAACTTGGTATAATAACGATTATACTGTAGCATAATTAGGTCAGGCAGTAGAAGTTTAATCTTTATGAATAAAAAATGAGTCTTGTATTTCATTCCTAGCTAAAAGCGGCCTTATTGCATGGCTCGTTTATATTCATGCCCGCAGAAGCAGGAATTTCAGCATAAAGCGAGCTTTAAAAAAATCTTTTAAAAAGTTTTGAAGTACTGGATTCCCGCCTACGCGGGAATAACATCGAGTCTTATGACACCAATGTGTATTCGTAGGAATGACATACTTTTTTAACTCCACAAAAATATTGTTTGTTTCTTTTTTTATCTTTATTATTATTTGCATAGAAAATCCCTATAACTTAACTCTATGCCAAATATAGATCTCCTTATTTTTACTAGCTTTTTAGCGATTAATTTGCTAGTTGGACTTCTAAATATCAAAAATATTGCGAATATGCGATAGAAACAAGGAATTTTTCTACAGGTACAATAGTCGCAACTCTTATTGCTACTTGGATCGGTACTAGTACTTTTTTAATCGATAATTCAAGAATATATACGGACGGATCATTGTACTTATTACCTAGTATATTCGGTAGCGTTGTTAGTTGGTTATTAATTAGTGACTTTATAGCTCCTCGTTTTGAGAATTTTTTGGGTAGCTTATCGGCAGCGGAAATAATAGGGGAGGCGTACGGTAACAAAGTTCGTATTCTTACGTCGATAGTTAGTATATTAATGTCTATAGGTATGATTGCCATGCAATTCCACGTAGCAAGTTAATATTACAGCTATTCTTTAACATTTCAAATTTTTACATAGATTTATGTATTGCCACTGTAAAATAATAAGCTCTTCTGCTTTTGGCGGTGTAAAATCGGTTACTTTTACCGAAGCCGTACAGTTTTTTACTTAATTGTAATTGACGTTTCCGCTATTTATTAGTACAATTATTCCGGTAATAGGAATTGTCGTATGGAATGTTTTTAGTGATCCGCATATAGTTATAGATTCAAATGTACACACTCGTCTTACTGATTTACAAGGATTGTTTTACTATACTAGTCCTAAATTTTGGATTTCTTTAAATATTTTTATATATTTTGTGATTCCGTCATTTGGTCCTTCAATTTTTCAAAGAATATTGATGGCAAAAGACACAAGTCAAATATCACAAACATTTTTTATTTCGGCAGTTATTTGTCTTTTTTTATCCGTTTTATTCATTTGGATTGCAATATTATTATTGTCTCAAGATCCGGTAGTTAACACCAATGAATTGTTTTTACGGATCATTAAAAGTTATATAGGATTTAAGGGGTTAATAGTCGGCGTTATTGTGGCAATGATAATCGCAAGTACGAACTCTTATATTAACGTTGCAGTGATAATGACATCATTAAAAAAGCTTCATTAAATTATAATTATATAACCGCAATTACTATAGAATTAATAGGTTTTATTATATCGCTCTACACTAAAGATTTAATAAATCTATTTTTATTATTGACTAGCATCTATTTACCGCTAAGCACTTTGCCGTTAATTTTGTTAATATACGGTTTTAAATCAAGTGTCAAAAGTTTTTTTATCGGTATGATTACTGCAATATTGACTATTATATTGTGGCAAATATTTTCTTTAAGAACAGTTCTAGGTATTTATCCGATACTACCCGCAACTATTGTAAATTTACTCTTTTTCCTTGAAAGCCATTATATTTTAAAGCAACCCGTAGGGTTTAGTTCTTTAAAAGAGCCGCTAGCCGTTAAAATAATAAGGCAAGAGAGAGAAAGAAAAGGTTTGACTTTATTTCGTGATCTTAAGAATTTTAACATCTTTAAATATTGGGAAAGTACCCTACCAAATCAAGAAATTACTTATAGTTATGTCGGTATATTTATTTTAATATCGATGTTCTCATCTTTATATACCACATCAGGTAGCAGAATAATGAACCATTTGGAGATATATAATATTATTTACCATACCACACTTATAACTGCTGCAATATTAATTACTTATCCCTTATGGTCTTTAAAGTTTCAAAAGAATTATATTATATCTTTATCTTGGTTTGTGGCTACTTTCGTTATATTAATATTTTTCGGTAGTTTACTTGTTATATCAAGTAGTTTTGATCAACTGCAATTAATGTGTTCGATAATTAACTTATTTATAATTGCAACGATATTCAGGTGGCAAGCTACTTTACTTATGACCGTTACAGGCGTGTTTGCTAGTATAGAGTTTTATAAATATTTTATGGATGAGAAGTTATTAATTAGCATAAATAGTTTTCAATTCAAAGTAGTATATTCCTAACCTTATTTAGTAGCCTTTTAATAGTATGCTTAAAACCAAGGCAGGAGCAAGAAAAATTAGTTAACCTAAAAAATACTCCTTTAGGTAATAGAGTTAATTATAGAGAGCAGGAATTATAGAAGTTACTTGATTTGAAACATTAGTTCTTACGTGATATAAACCATGAAATCAATACGCCGCTCACCGGTATTATTAGCCTTGGTGAAACCTTATGGGCTGATTATGTGATACATTTAATGAAGATCAGCGTCGCAATGCAGTAGAGATTATAGCTAAAAGCTCTATTAAATTAAATAGCTTGATAAATAATATTCTAGATTTTTCAAAATTGTCCAGTCTTAATGATGAACTAAATAAAAAAGATATAAACTTAAGTGAATTGCTACATGAAAGGATTAAAATATGTAAGAAATTATATCTAAACGGCAAAATCTTAAATTTTGTATCTGATATTGAAAAGAATATAATAATTATATTCTTTTCAATTTTAACTGTGATCCTCATTATATTAACACACATTCGATAATCTAATAATAAATGCTATCAGCTGTTGTAGTGAGGGAATAATAAAAATTGATCTACACATGCAAGAAAATAATATCTTGTTTTAGTATAAAAGACGATGGAATAGGAGTACTGAAAGAGGAATTGCAGAGTTATATTCGGTGTATTTGTTGTAAGCTCTAAAACACGTACGGCAGGAGTTAGAGGAGTAGGACTTGCATTATGTAAGAAAGTAATAGAACTGCACGCCGGAAAAATTTGGGCAGCAAACGATAAACAGGGAAAGACTACTTTTATTTTTACGATGCCTTTGTAATTGAAAATGTCATTCCGTTGATTACAGGAATCCAGTACTGTTTGCTGTCATACCGTGGCAGGGCCACGGTATGACATTATTATGAAAAAAATTATTTTTAATAAACAACGAGATTTTATATCAATTATAGCACCGGCGTCAAGCTGTCCAGATGCACAAGATAAATTAAAGGAAGCTATTAAAATACTAGCGTTGCATGGTTTTAAAACTTTAGTAGATGATAAGATTTTTTCAGGTGATGAATTGCCTTTTTTCGCTGTTTCTAAAGAGGAAAGGTTGAGAATGTTTAAAGAAGCTATGGAAAATGAACAGGTTAAAATAATTTGGGCTTTTCGCGGCGGATACGGATGCAGTGAATTTGTAGAAGATTGTTTTAATATAGAACAAAAAGGGGATAAAGTCCTGATAGGCTATAGCGATATTACCGTTTTGCATTTATTACTAAATAACCATTATAATATCCCAACTATTCACGGTTCAGCGTTAACTTCGTTACTACCGCCTACTAATCAGGATATTATGCCTATAATAAATGTTCTTAAAGGAGAAAAGAGTGAAATACAACTTATACCTATAAAGAAAATTAGTGAGGAAAATATAACAGGTACAATAACAGGCGGAAATTTAACGGTTTTAACTAAATTGATTAGTACTGGTTTGCAAATTCATTCTCATTCCTATGCTTCTTTATGTCATTCCCGCAGAAGCGGGAATCCAGAAAAAATAATACTGGATCCCCGTTTTCACAGGGATGACAAAAAATTCTATTGCTTGAAGACGTTAATGAAAAAGCCTATGCCGTGCATCGTAATCTAGTTCAATTAAAAAATACCGGTATATTTGAATGCATAAAGGCAATAATCTTTGGTGATTTTACTAAAGGGGATGAGTTTGTAGAACAAGCTATAAAAAGTTTTTGTTTAAATCATATTCAAAATATTGGAACTTATAAAGCAGCAGGAATAGGGCATGGAGAAGTAAATCATCCGGTTATTATGAATCATGAAGTAATTATAAACAGTAATGTTTTAAGTTTTACTAGCCCTTTTGAAATAGCAGAAAACAAATGACAAATTCTATCAGAATAGGTACAAGAAAAAGTCCACTTGCTTTAATACACACTAATTTAGTTATTCAGCAAATCACACAATTTTTTCCTGATATCAATTGTGAAATAGTGCCGATTATTACTAGCGGGGATTTAATCCAAAATAAACCATTATACGATATAGGCGGTAAAGCTTTATTTTTAAAGGAAATAGAGCAAGCCTTGCTTGATAAAAAAATTGACTTAGCTGTTCATTCTTTAAAAGATGTACCGGGTAGAATACCTGAACCGCTAGTAATAGCTGCTGTTTTAGAGCGTGAAGACCCCAGAGATGTTTTTGTTTGTCTAAAATATAAATCTATAGAAGAGCTGCCGCAAAATGCCGTAATAGGTAGCTCGGCAGTACGAAGAAAAGCATTTATCCAAAAAATAAGACCGGATTTAAAGGTAACGGTTTTTAGAGGGAATGTTGATTCAAGAATAAAAAAGCTAATGACCGGCGAAGTTGACGCAACAATTTTAGCATATACAGGTCTTAAAAGGTTAGAGGTGTTTAATCCGGAGTATTGCCATTTGATAGAGTATTCACAGATGTTACCGTGTATAGGGCAGGGAATCATTGCAGTTGAGATTAGAAAAGACGATAATGCTATGCTTGAGATATGCAACCAAATTAATCATCTTCCCACTTTTGAACTCATAAAACCCGAAAGAGCATTTTTAGAGTATCTAGATGCTAATTGCCGCACCCCGATTGCTGCTTATTCACAATATCTAGATGCAGATCCTAGACATCTTTCCAAACTCGCTTATAGGGAGGCATTTGCAGAAAACACAGAAGCACTTGCCACCACAACGCACAAAAGCAATCGCACAGATGCGAGTACCGGATTGACTTACAAATTACCCCTAGAAGTAGAGTTTGGGAAGATGTCCAATATACAAACCAATTTTATGCTCGGTAACCTTGACTGCAGTAAAATAACTTTCCATACCGAAACTACCAATATCAAAACTTCAACAGAAGCAGGCATAAAAGCCGCTAAAATGATGTTGGAAGCTATCTGTAAATAAATTTTAATCGATAATTTAATTCTTTTTTGCTGCAAATTATAAGATTTTTTTGAAATATGAATAACATCCTATCAAAAATCTTATCAATTTTTGCTAAAAAAGCTCTTTACTTGCTAATTACAATTTATTTACAGATAACCTCTTAAATCAACTAGATAAATAGATATTTAGGGAATATACTCCTAAAATATCTAAATTTGCAAGATATTATCATGACAATACAAAGATTTTTAGCCTTAGAATTACCAAAAGGACAGTCCTGTTTTTTGTGGGGAGCACGTAAAACTGGTAAGTCAACATATCTAAAACAACGTTTTCCGGATATATATATATATATTTATTTATTACAAGCTGATATCTATAAAGTTTACTTTCAAAATCCTGAACGTTTAAGAGAAGAGCTTAAGTCAAAAGACGGCAATCTCAACTATTATTATGATGAGGTGCAAAAAATTCCCTTACTGTTAGATGAGGTTCATTATTTAATAGAATCTAATAAATCTTTACAATTTATCCTTTGCGGCTCCAGTGCTAGGTGCTTAAAATCAACAGGTAGCAATTTACTTGGCGGAAGAGCTTGGAGATATATGTTTTTGCCGCTCTATGCTATTCTGAGATAAAAAAGAGCTTGATTGGCATAAAATTTTTAATCATGGACTAATACCTGATCATTATATTGCATCAAAAAAGATTCATAAATATCTTGCGTCCTATTTATATGACTATATTTTACCTGAAGTACAGTTTGAAGCAAATTTAAGAAAACGCAAAGCATTTGCAAGGTTTCTAGAGATTATAGGCATTTCAAATGGTGAGATGATAAATTATAGTAATATAGCAAGAGATTGCGGTGTTGATGCAAAAACCGTTAGAACATATCTTGAAATATTAAAAGATATATGTATTTAGGATATCATCTTTATCCGTATAGATCACTTAGCAAAAGGCAAATTATTACGGAAATGCCTAAATTTTACCTTTTCGATACCGCACTTAGCAATTACCTAAGGAAATATGAATATCAGGAAATGACAGGGTTTGATGCTGGTAAATCTTTTGAGCATTATGCATTCTTAGAATTAATAGCTTATAAATATTTAAACGACAAAAGATATGAATTATTTTATTGGCGTACTAAAGAAGGATATGAGGTTGATTTTATATTTTAAAATAATGCATTTGAAGTTAAAATTGCTTCTTCTATACAAAAAAATCATTTAGAAGGTCTATTAGAATTTAGTAAAGATAGTGATTTTAAATTACATGTTATATCTTTTGAAAAAACAAAACGTATAATTAATTTAGAAAATAAAAAAATTACCATTTGGCCTATTCAAGAATTTTTAGATACTCTTTGGAATAATGAAATATGGCGATAAAATAATTAATAAATTTTTTCTTAAATTTTAATTTAAAACTAAACAGCATGGTTTATTACCCATATAAATATATGGACATTTAGTATAGAGCTAAGTATTATTAAATTAATCGATTAAATGCTAAAAATGCATTCTTCTTTTGAATGGGATAAAGAAAAAAATAAAATTAATATTGGTAGCATAACGTAAGCTTTTATGAAGCTCAAAAAGCTTTTCTAGATATCAAAAGGATAATCCTTCAAGATGTAGACCATAGTGTTACAGAAAAAAGATATTTTTGTTTAGGTAAAGTTGATGGTAATATTTAACAGTCCGTTTTATGTTCCGAGATAATCATATAAGAATTTTTGGAGCAGGATACTGGCGTAAAGATAAGAGAATTTATGAGCAAGAGAATAAAATACACTGATGGGGAAATAGGGGCAGTAAAAATAGTAAAAGATTTCTTAGCACATCCTAGAGAACTTTTATTAAAAGATGATTCCGTAAAAGTAACCATTTCTTTAAATAAAGAGAGCGTAGAATTTTTTAAATTAGAAGCAGCAACTGCACATGTCCCTTATCAAAAAATGATTAGGATTTTACTAGATAAATATACTAAGCACTATAAAGCAAATAAAATGGTATAATACTATAAACTGAGCTGGCGGATAGGGTGGGATTCGAACCCACGGTACGGTTGCCCGTACGCCAGTTTTCAAGACTAGTGCCTTAAACCACTCGGCCACCTATCCAAGAAGATTCATACCAAATAATCTTATATATTTCAAGGGAAATCTTGCAATATATGAATTTAAATTACAAATCCGAATTGTTCTTTCACTTCATTAACCGTTTCAGAAGCTCTAATTCTTGCTTTTTCTGCTCCTTTGTGCAGTATTTTTAATAAATATTCTTTATCATTCATTAATTCTAAATATTTATCACGTATCGGTTGTAGATTTGTAATAATAATTTCTGCCAAATCTTCTTTAAATTTTGCGAAACCTTGGTTCTGATAATTACCGATTATTTTTTCCAAGCTTTCTTCGGATAAACTGCTATAAATATCTAATAAATTACTAATTTCCGGTCTTGTTTCTTGATCATAGCTAACAAAACTTAAATGATCGGTTTTGGCTTTTTTTATTTTTTGATGAATAAGATCGTTATCGTCTTTTAAATTGATACGGGAAAAATCCGAAATATCAGATTTACTCATTTTCTTTAATCCATCCCGTAAGCTCATGATTCTTGTGCCTGTTTCGCTAATTAAAACCTCAGGAACTTTTAGAATTTCTTTGTTAAATTTTCTATTTATTACCCCTGCAATATCTCTTGTTAGCTCTAAATGCTGCTTCTGATCCTCACCTACAGGCACTATATCGGCTTTATATATTAAGATATCCGCTGCCATAAGTACCGGATAGGAAAATAACCCAAGACAAGCCTTTTCTTGATCGCTACCTGCTTTATCTTTAAATTGCGTCATGCGCTTTAACCATCCAAGCGGTGTAACGCAATTTAGTAGCCAAGCAAGTTCAGTATGCTCTTTCACCATACTTTGGGCAAAAATCGTTACTTTGTCGGGGTTAAGCCCTGCTGCTAAATAAACAGCAAGCACCTCCATAATTGAATTGTTAAGTTCTGATGGCTTAATATCAACCGTGATAGCATGCAAATCTGCTAAGAAGAAAAAACAATTATATTCTTCCTGCATTTTAACCCAGTTTTTAATTGCACCAAGATAGTTACCGAG
Source organism: Rickettsia argasii T170-B (assembly GCF_000965185.1). Taxonomy (NCBI): domain Bacteria; kingdom Pseudomonadati; phylum Pseudomonadota; class Alphaproteobacteria; order Rickettsiales; family Rickettsiaceae; genus Rickettsia; species Rickettsia argasii. The sequence continues at coordinate 55,852 of NZ_LAOQ01000005.1, read as the reverse complement.
ATGTAAAGAACCGGTTGCTTGCACACCGGAAAGAACAGTTTTTTTCATTTAATACCTTTTTATTTTACTCATTGTAAAATTATGTTATAAATACCATTTTAATTAATATAATTATCTTAATAATTATGCTGTGGCGTTTAAGAATTTTATCATTTTACGGATTATTATCGTTATTTACATTTATTTTTTTTCTTATATGTTACATACCAGTAACATTTTTCAATGTCAACTATCACATAAGATATAGAATTGCCATTATCTTTTCTTATGCTTTTGTGTGGCTTGCAAAAATTTGTTGCGGTTTAAAATATGAAGTAGAGGGGCTTGAGAAATTACCGAAGACTACTTCAATAGTCGTGTCTAATCACCAATCCTTTTGGGATCAAATGTTTATGCAACTGATTATTCCTAAACATTCTTGGGTATTAAAGCGTGAATTATTTAATATACCTCTGCTTGGTTGGGGACTTCGGATGGTTAAACCTATTGCGGTTGACCGTGGTACTAATAGCTCGGTTGCTCAGATTTTAAGAGAAGGTCAGGAAAAAATAAAAGAAGGATTATGGTTAATAATATTTCCGGAATCAACTAAAGTTCCGCCTGATAGAACGGTAAAATTTAAACCAAGTGCCGTAAAGCTTGCTTCAATTACTAAAGTTCCAATTGTGATGATAGCTCATAATGCCGGTTTATTTTGGCCTAGAGGTTTTTGGTTTAAGCAACCTGGCACTATAAAGATAAAGATTATAGGTGTAATAGAAAAAGAAGAAATAGAGCAAACAGACGTACGTATACTTAATGACAAGGTTGAGCAATTGATTAACAGTGAAAAGCAAAAATTATTAAATTAATATTAGGTTTTAAAAATAATTAGTATTATCATAAAATTACAACTTAGTTCTTATGGAGTTATTTATGGTAAGGACAGCACCGTTAAAATTAATTGCGGTTATCGATAGTAAGCAAATGATGCTTTACGACGCTCAAGGAGTTAAAATTACTACTAATACACCTTTAAAATTATCTTTGGATTTAGAGGAGCATCACCACCATAGAGAAAAAAGACAAAGCCTTTACCAAAATAAATCTACACCGGCTTCGTTATTTGCGCCGCATACTTCGCTAAAAGATATAGCACATAAAGAAACAGCAAGGAGCGTTATTAAACATTTAGAGAAAGTAACTACTGCTGATCAAGCTAAATATAAGGAATTGCTAAGGATTTAGTGCAACATAGCGTATATGCAGTGGAACGAGCAGTATTTTCTTAGATAATCTTTATATGTCATTCCCGCGAAAGCGGGAATCCAGTAAAACCTATAAAAAACTTGTTTTTTTAGGTTTATTTTGTCAATAATCTGTAATTTTTATACTAGTATTAAGGTGATTCTTTCTAGACTCCAACTTTCGCGGGCATGACATAGAAGTCGTACAACAAGGTTTTTAGTTGTTTGCAATGATGATACAAATTAGGTGCCTAACTTATTAAATATTTCTTTTGTATTATTTGAGATAGTTAAACCAATTTGCTTATCTGTATCCTCAAAAGTTTTTATAGTCTTTTCATTAGGAATCTTAATATGTGGTTTGAAAGGCAAACCGCCGCTATTTATACATTGAGTTAGGAAAATATCCTCATGGCTTCTGACATAGTCATCCCCATTTGCTTAAATATTTCTGCTGCTTCAATTTTTATATCTGCTGAAACACGTAATCTAATATCTACTGTATTCATAATATAGCTCCATTCAGTTATTATTATCCGCTATAGTCAAAAATGATTTGAATTCACTTACATAGTCTCTCGTCGCTCTCCTATTATCTATAGGCTGCGCTTCTCACTCCTTGTAATTTACATCCAACTGATTTGACTACATTTTAGTATATATGGTGGCATGCGTCAATACACTCATATTTTAATTAAGAATAGTTGCACTAATAAGAAAAAGTGGTAAAATATCATATCGAACAAATTAAATATTATGAATAATTATGCCGCAAATTTATTTTAACGGTCCGGAAGGACGAATTGAAGGAAGATATGCAAAAGCTACCTCGCCTAACGCCCCTATTGCATTAGTTCTTCATCCTCATCCTTTATATGAGGGTAATATGAATAATAAAGTAGTTTATAATGCCTATAAGATTTTAGCAGATAACGGTTATACCGTCTTACGTATTAATTTTAGAGGAGTAGGGGGGTCACAAGGTAAATTTGATAACGGAGTCGGTGAAGTGGTTGATGCGGGGGCAGCTCTCGACTGGTTACAGCAGAATAACCCAAATGCTCAGTCTAATCTGATATTAGGATTTTCTTTCGGAGCATGGATAGCTATGCAACTTGTAATGCGACGTCCGGAAATAAATCATTTTATTGCTATTTCGCCGCCGGTTAATACAATTCATAAATATGACTTCTCATTCCTCTCACCTTGTCCTATTCCAGGGTTTATATTACAAGGAGATAATGATAGTATAGTATCGGCAGATGATGTAAAAGACCTAGCAAATAGATTATCTAAGCAACAATCCCATATTAAAGTTGATTATAAAATTATCAATGGAGCTGACCATTTCTTTCGTTATAAAACTGAAGAATTTTCTAAAGCAATAAATGCTTATTTAATAACAATTCAATCTAATTATCATCACCATAATAATAATGTAAATGAAGAAATTAGTAAGCACCCAAAGAAATTATTTTTATATTAGTTTTTGTTGTGTGGTTCGGCTTATCCATCATTGCGAGCAGGCGTTGTTGCGTAGGTACCCAAGTCGTCATTGCGAGGAAATTGCGTAGCAATTGACGAAGCAATCCAGTAAAAAATTCTGTAAATCAGAATTTTTTTTATTATTTTTCCGGATTGCCACGCAGTCTACGGCTGCTCGCAATTGACGATTTGCTATCCACGTGGGAATGACATAAAAGAATCCATATCACAACGTCTACAATTCTAAATAAGCTTCTATTGCCAAAATTAATATTTCATCTCTTTTAGCATCTAACTCTTGAGTTAATTCTTCGTAAATTTGCCTATCTGATAGAGAAGTAAAATTTTTAAATAGCTGCACTAATTTTAAAGAGGGGATAATACGAAAAGCATCTTTTAATATTTTGATCTTTTTATTGACATTAAGCTTATTATTTAAATTAAAGTAAAATTCTAGTAATTCTTCGTTATAAAAATTTAAATCTACAGCCGTTGCCAAATAATCTATAGCATTAGCCGTATTATTACTTTCTACTTCTTGCTTCGCTGCTAATAAATAATACTCAGCAATTTCCGGCATAGACTCATGTTTATGAAATTTTGCGAGCTTATTCGTTATAAAAATAAATTTCGTCCATAGAGAAAGTCTAGCATAACAACGCATTAAAGTAATTAAATTGTCAATATCAAGTTCATTGAAATTATAAGCCTTTGTTGCGTAATTTTCTGCTTTCTCATAAAAAGATTTATAATAATAAAGTTTTGCTAGATTTTTGCTACCGTAAAAAACAAATTCTTTAGATGTAATAAGTTTTTGAAAATAGGAAATTTTTCTATCTACATCCTCTTCAGTTACGGCTAAGATTAAATTATGGAATTCTTGTGAATCTTTTAGATCTTCAGAAAATAAATTTTTGCGAGCAATAGAAGCAGATTTAGCTTTATTATTCATAATATATTCGGCAAAAGCTAAAATTAAAGCATATCTATCGTGATTAATTTTTCGTTTACTAAAAATATTATGTATTTTAGATGGTAAATCGATAATTAATATTAGAAATCTAATGATAATAAAACAAGAAATTAGTAATAAAAGCCCTAAAATAAGACTAAAGAACAAGGTAGTCTCTATATTATAATCATATAAACTAATAAAAACTTTTGAATCAAAGCTCTCTATAAAAGTAAACCCGAAATAAAGCAGTAAAAAAGTAGCACATATTAATAATAACCTAAACATCTTTATTTACAAACTCCTGCATAAATTTTTCTGAATAAAGACAATCGATTAGATAGTTTAAGTTCTCTAAAATTAGAGGTTTATCTTGTTCTTTTATCATCATAGCAGAAGTTTTTTTTTCAATTTTGATAAACTTCTCCAGCCACTTATGGTTGGTAGGAAAAATTACTTCCGTACTACTTGATTTAGAAAAAAGATAATTATTATATGCTTCTAAGTTATTTAAAATATTCCTTATATCTTGAGGCAGCAGGCGGGATTTTACTATTCTTAGTTCTTTACTATAATCCTTATCTTGCATGAAATTATATACTAATAGATTTACATTTAATAAGTAATTAATATAGTCAAGTGATACCCATACGCCTATCTCGTCGCTCGTCGCTCTCCTATTAGTTATAGGCTTCGCTCCTTGTTCCTTGTATCCAAATGAGGCTGAATTGACTACAGTTTCTAATTTTGGTTCTACTAAATTAGTTGGTGCTTCAGGAAACTTTAAAGAACTTACGTAATTTAAAAGCGACTTGGTAGATAATAGAGGAGCTGCTTCCTTTTCTTCCAGGGTAGTATTTTCTTTATTTTCTACTGCTTGATCAGGAATTTGGCTTAAATCCTTATTTTCACTTTTAAACAGTTTTAAAATATCGGATCTATTATGATAAAGAGAAAAAGAAGATAAGACAAATATTACTATTGCTATAAAAAAGATATTTTTGCTTTTAAATAAACTATCGAATTTGTGCATTTTCAGATAATAACTTGATTATATCGTTAAGGTTTTGATCATCACAATAAACCACATTTTTTATAAAAGGTCTAACTATATTTGCGACTTTCAAACTTATGGCTACAACTAAACTATCTTGTAAGTACTCTAGTAAATTATTTTGCAGTAATAATTTTACTAAAGTCCTAGCACTATTTTGAGAAAAAGTAATATAAAATCAATATTATTTTTAAATTCTTTTATAATAGATACGGGCAACTCATTCAAATATTCTACATTATAAATGATATGTCTAACTATTTTGCTAGGTAAATCTTTAGTAATTTCATTTGAAGATAAATATATAGTCTGCTCATATAAATCAGGAGGAAAATGCTTAATCAAATCTTCCACGTTTTTAGCAGTATACATTACTTTCTTGCCTAATAATCGTTTTGACTTACTACCTACTACCCAAATATCTTGTTTTAAGTTATGACCGGTTAAGATACTTGCCGCATATTTACTAGTTATTATTATATTTGAGTAATTATCTAAAATATCTATATTAAAATCTAGAGTTTTATATTTAATTAAAGGACAATGAATATCACGTAAATCTAAATTATATTTACTTATTTCATTTATAGTTTCATTATTTTCTTCAATATGTCTAGTTAATAAAACCGATTTCATACAATATTTGTACTCCAATATAAAAAGCAACTGCCCAAATAATAATAGCAGCTATTTTATTAATTATAGTTAAAATCGTACTACTTTTATTTAGCTTTCTAATATTATAACCTGCAACTGCTAAAGAAAAAAACCATATCCAAGATATAAGTATGCAAGTTAAGGTAAATATAATTTTTGCAATACTGCTATACTTTAAAGCACTAATACCTATTACTATAATCGTATCCATAATTGCATGCGGATTTAATATTGACACCGATATAGCAAATAAAATTTGTTTTTGAGCTGAAAAAGCCCCGGAATTCATTGTAAGATCAATAGGCGGCTGATTCCAAGTATTATAGCCCATATAAATTAAGAAAATAAATCCAACAATAAATATAGATAATTTTAACCAAGAAATTTCAAGAATTAACAAAGATATCCCAAGAACTGCCATACATATAAGTATAGTATCACATATTGAGGCTGCAATTATGCTAGGTAAAGCCTTGCTAAACTTTGGCTGTTTTGCTCCTTGATTGAATATAAAAATATTCTGTACTCCGAGCGGCACTATTAAACCGAGAGCTAAAACGATGCCATGTAAAAAAGCACTTAATATATCATTATTCATTTAAATAGCCATTTTATATACTAGATTGTTACTGCTTCTATTTTATTAATTATTTTTAATATTATAGCATTTTTATTTAATTTTCTCATATTATAACCAATTATTGCCAATTATAAAAACCATATACAAATAAACATGTAAATAATTTTAATGTCATTTCCTTGATATTTGTAAAAACCAATATTTAATATACTCATTATATATGGGTTTAATATAGATAATATTGATATCACAATATAGAAACTAAACTTTGTTTCCACATAGAAATAGGCTAAGATTCTATTGTTAAATTAAAATATGATTGATTCCAAGTATTATATTCCATACAGATTAGAAAAATAAATCCAATTATGAAAAAAGGTATTGCTATATACCAAATCATAAAAATAAAGAAGAAATCATGATTGAAAACGATTATATGTATAAGTATATTATAACATATCAAAGCAACAATTACACTAGGTAGAGCTTTTTTGAAGCTACGATATTTTGCACTTTGATTTAATATAAAAATATTTGGTATAATGGAAGAAATAGCAAAATATGGTATTAAAAATATTATACTTAATATATATCATTCATTATTGTAATTTAGTTTTTATTTTTAATAATATTAATAAAGACGGAATAGTTATAATAATAGTAAATAAAAAGAAATTTTGCCAACCGAAATTTACTACCATATAGCCTGAAATTATAGGAAAAATTGAGCGCGAAATCCCCATCATCGATGAAAGAAAAGAATATTGAGTAGCTCGAAATTTACCTTGACAGAGTGCAGAAATAAAAGCGATATAAGCAGTCATTGTCATACCGCCGGTAATACTTTCTATTCCTATCGTAATAAATAATAATAAAGAATTTTTACCGTTTATTTCAAGAAAAATAAATAAAATATGTCCTAAAGCATGAATAATACCAAATAAAAATATACTATTTAATATATTTTTATGTTTCATAATAACACCGCCGACAAGTCCACCGATTATAGCTCCTACAACTCCACAAAACTTTCCAACACTTGCTATTTCAAAAGCATCATACTCAAGATGAAGCAAAAACGGATTAATCATAACATTAATTAAGTTATCCGGTAACCTATATAATACTAGGAAAATTAATATAAGAATAATGAAATAAACAGAACCTATAGGTTTTAACGCATTATATATAAAATTTATTATGTTTTTTTTATTTTGATTATTTTTTATATCATTCTTGATTATCTGTATATGTATGTTCTCGTTTAAACAACAATACTTAATTCCTACCATCAATAAAATTAAATAAATAAATACTAAACCGGCAAAGATTTTATATATTTCATTAAATGTTAAATAAAGAGATAAATAAATAGCTCCAGAACCGGCTAAAAGCATACCGACCCGATAACCGAATATATATATTCCTGAAGTAAACCCAAGAGATTCTTTAGGTACTATTTCCGTTCTTAAAGCACTTAATATAGTATCTTGTGCAGCACTAAAAAAAGAAATAATTAAAGCCGTGAAAGCAAATAATAATAGATTAGTACTAGGATCTAGAAAGCTGAAAATATATATAAGAAATATCAATGCACTACTAGTTAAGCAAATCCAAGATAATCTATGACCGAATATGTTGTTTAAATATTTAATTTGCACTGCATCAAAAATCGGTGCTAACAAGAAATTAATAGAGTAGGGAAGCGTTATGAATGATAATATACCGATTGTTTGCAGTGCTATATCTTCTTTAGCAAGCCAATAATTTAAAGTATTACCGGTAATCATTAGATTAAAACCGCTAATAAACCCAAACAACCAAATAATACATAAACGAGAGTTATTTAACATGAATTTATTTATATACTTCGAGTAAATGAAGAATTGATAGACGAAGATCAACTTCAAAAAGAGCAAGGAGTCTATAAGGCGAGGAGCGGAGCATATACTTTTTTGAAGTTGATCGAGTATATATGCCTTTAGCTCTAAGTTCCTATAGGCTTAATATGCAAAAATGTGAGTATTCTGTTTATTTGCGGCATGTAATGTAATCATGTTATTTTAATTTCTCAATATCTTTCTTATCTAATTTTGTTATTTTCATAATAGCTTCTAAAGAAAGTCCTTCTTTTTTTCATTTCTTTAGCCATAGTAATTTTCTCTTTTTTTCTACCTTCTTCCAATACCTTCTTGTTTCCAGCTATGAGCTAAGCTATTCATAAGGTTTCCTCCTAATGCAGGGTTTAAATGCGATTTAAGCATTTTTTCTATTTCTATTTTATCATTTTCCCTAATCTTATTTAAGGTGTAGAGGACAAAATTAACTCTATATAATCTATACCGATATTAACTTTAATAAATTCTGGTAAAAGATCAGCTACTTCTTGCCATCTCTTTAATAAATCTCGTTCGTGGATATGTTTAAAAAAAACTGCAAGATTCCAGACCAAGCTTTTTCTTTTAATTTTTCATCAGAAATATTTTGAACATTAATTAACTGATAATCATTAATCCATGTATTTTTTACAAGTTCACTGTTTTCAAATAACTCCCATAGATTAGTAGGTGCATTATAGTTTTGTACACCATTGTAGAACACACAAAGGTACACAAAAGGAAATTTTTTATTTCCTGTCGCCTTCCTTATGATATTCAGCAATTTTTAACATATACTTAAACACACGAAAAGCCATATACGGATCAGGAGTGCTGTGGTTTTCCAAAAGTAAAAATAAATATCCATTTTCATTATTAAATTTAGCGGAAAATAAAATATCTACTATAGATTTCTTTAGGCTACGCTCTACAAAACTATCTTTTTTCCATTCTAAGAGCTTCAAAAGAAAGTAAAGTTTTGATATGTGGCAGTAGGTAGGTTTCAAAGAACTCTTGAGTAACTATAGGGTTTTCAAATGCAACTCTTATAACCTCATCATGTTTTGGCTTGCTATTTTTCTTTTTAGACATAAATGTTATTTTTTGACAAAAAACATTATATAAGGTTCTTTATTATGAGTATATAAATAACTAATAAATTTTTTATCGCTATTTGTAATAATTATTGCTCTTTTGTTATTAATGGTTAAAATCCATTTTAATACTATCTTTTTTTATTTTTCTAGCAGTAATAATTACTGCAACTTTTTTTCGTAAGTAATTACAGAATTTATAAATTACAGGTTGTATTATAGATATTGGGAATTATAGTTATAAAAAGTTCTATAGTACCATATGTGAAGATCAATTAAATTTTGATCTAGCACTTGAGCAATTAGAAGATAGCGAATCTTTAAACTCAACAGATAAAGCAAGGTTAGAAAAAATTTGCTCTTTTCAAGTAGAAGACGGAATGGTGCGTTTGGAGGTAACACAGGGTTATGATTGCTTACTAAGTCTTTATCTAGACAAAAATGCTACTTTAGTTCAGCAATATAAAGCGATTAAAAACGATAGTTACGGTTTAGATACTTTATATATTAAAAAATGATGATGATTTCCTAAAATATTATAGCGGTTATACAGCGGATTAGATTCCTTTTTTAAACAGTTTACTCTCTTAATATACCGGGAACTTACTGCTAGATGTTTATATAGGCTTAGCTTAATTCATGTATTAGGCAGGTCATCTTTTAATGAACAAACTATACAAACCGATTACAGGCTTGCCATAGAAGAAATACAAAATATAATTAAACTAACCGGTATAAAGCAAAATAACATACTCGATATAGCATTGACTATTTAATGATAAGTTTGCTATTCATGCCGGCACAGTAATATCCTCTAGTCTACTAAATAGTGACTTAGATAGTTTCTATAGATTTCATATTGTTATGAATTCTAATGACCCCGTTAGTCAAGAATCAATGGAAAAATTAGCTTCCATGAAATATATCAGAGATTATTCTATAGATTTTACTACTTTTCCTGAAAATATATTAAATCAAGCTTTAGCCGATAAGAAAATAAAATTTACGGATAATTGGCCTAGTTCAATAATGTATAGGTTATATTTTGATCAAATCTTTCCTCATCTAGATTCTATATTATATCTTGATGCAGATATTGTAGTACTGCGTGATTTAAATTCTCTTAAAAAAATAGATATGAGTGATTATATATTGCTGCGGGTAGCATAGATACAGGTATTACATATTGTAGTCATAAAGTGACAAAAGAATATAAGAGAAATATAACTCATTCTTATAAAAATAGCAGGGTAGTATTTTTAAACTTAAAAAATATGCAAGAAAAGCAAGATAAAAATATGCTTTTAGAAACTTTACAAAATTCAAAATGTGATTTTTCTTTTCCTAACCAAGATTTATTAAATGTTGCATTTCAGCATTATATTTATCCCTTATCGATGAGATGGAACTGTTGTACATATTTTGAGACTCAAAGCCCTTATTTTTCTTATTTCATTTTACACTATGCAGGACCTAAGCCATGGACTACCGATAAGCAGGAATTATGGAAGACAAATCAGGACACATGAGATAAGATCACAAATATTACTGGTGATATAAAGAAATAACACCTTGGAGTAGTATAAATTAATTATTTTAATTGACTTTAGCACTTAAGAGATTTAAAAATTAACTTTAATATGTAAGGTTACAATAAAAATGTTACCGCCTAAAATTTTCTTTGAAAAAGTTAAAGAAATAATTTGGCCTATAGAAAGGAAAGAATTAAAGCTATTTATACCTATGGCTTTAATGATGTTATGTATCCTTTTTAATTTTGGGGCTTTAAGATCTATCAAAGATAGTTTAGTAGTACCCTCTATGGGGGCTGAAATTATTAGCTTCTTAAAATTATGGTTAGTATTACCCTCGTGCGTAATTTTTACCATACTTTATATTAAACTTAGTAATAACTTAAATTTTGAATATATTTTCTACATTATAGTCGGCAGTTTTTTACTATTTTTCTTATTATTTGCCTATATTATTTATCCAAATCAAGATATCTATCATCCTAATGATGAAATGATAAATAAATTAATTGCTTCATACCCTAATTTTAAATGGTTTATTAAAATAGGTAGTCAATGGAGTTATGCACTGATGTATATTTCCGCGGAATTATGGAGTGCAGTAGTCATAAACTTAATGTTTTGGCAGTTTGCCAATCACATTTTTGATACTTCTAAAGCTAAAAGATTCTATCCCGTTCTTGGAATGGTCGGTAATATCGGTCTTATAATAGCAGGCAGCGTACTTGTCTTTTTCTCAAGCGGGCAGGACGTCATTGATTCAGAATTATTACCGGATTCTTTTAATTCATCTGCCGGAAATGCTATAATGCTTCAGCCAATCATGTCAATTATTGTTACTGCAGGAATAATTGCTATGCTTCTATTTAGAATAATAAATAGATTTATTTTAACAGATTCCATAAATGTTTTAGATGCAAAAAAAGTTACAGCTAAAATGAAAACAAAACTTTCGGTAATTGAAAGTATCAAATTAGTAATTCACTCAAAATATATAGGTCGTATTGCCTTATTAATAATCTGTTATGGATTATTAATAAATATAGTTGAAGGACCTTGGAAAGCAAAAATAAAAGAATTACATCCAAACACTATAGACTATGTTAACTTTATGGGCAGGTTTAATATTTGGATGGGGATATCATGCGTTACTTTCATGATAATAGGCAGTAATATTCTTAGAAGACTCGGTTGGCTCATTTCTGCATTATTAACTCCTATTATGTTGTCTATTACCGGCTTGATGTTTTTTATCTTTATAATTTTTATTGAAGAAATAGGAGAATGTTTCGGTGGTTTTAATCTTCTATATGCAGCGATTATTGTTGGAGCAATTCAGAACATACTGAGTAAATCGTCCAAATATTCACTATTCGATTCAACAAAAGAAATGGCGTATATTCCTTTATCTTTAGAACTTAGAACTAAGGGAAAAGCTGCCGTAGAGGTAATAGGTACTAAATTCGGTAAATCGCTTGGAGCATTTATACAGTCTTTGATATTTATTATTATTCCGACTGCTACCTTTGATTCTATTATAATATATTTATTAGTAACTTTTATAGTTATGATGAGTTTATGGATTTGGAACGTTATAAAATTGAATAAGGAATATATAGAGCTGTGTAAGTAAACGTCATTGCAAGCGGGCATTGTTGCGTAGATACCACCCAGTCATTGCGAGCAGTTGTAGACTGCGTGGCAATCTCATGCAATAATAACAAACTCCTGAGATTGCTTCGTCAATTGTTATGCAATTTCCTTGCAATGACGAAAAAACTTATCCATACAACAACAGAAAACACACTATAATACCGATTTAAAGATGAAAAAAATTCTTAAAATAATATTATTTATAACTATCTTTATTATACTCGCATATAGTGGGCTGTGGTTTACTATTATGTTCTCTTTATCACACTCTATAAATCAAAAATATGCCGGTACCAACCTTAATATAGAAGAGGCTGATAATAATCCTAATCAGCAATATCTTATTAAGTTTTCTAAAGTTCAGCCATATGGTTTTCCTTTCAAATTAGGTATTTCAGTAATTAATTGGCAAGAAGAGAGTATTAATAGAGTAACTGAATTTACCACACCGATAAATATCGGTTATGATTTACTTAAGCAGAAATTATTTATACATTTTTCCGGAGAAGCATTTGGAAAATTTAAGCCGGTTCAAAGAGGCTTTGGAGTAAGATTTTATAATGAGAACTGTATATTATCAACAAAAATACCGTTAAATTTAAAATTATTTGAAATAGTACGATTTAAAAAAGATTTATTTGAAGTTATAAATTTAATAGAAAATATTAAATTTACTTCCAGTAAAACAGAAATTTTTGACTTAGTTGATAATCAAAAATTATATGAAGAAGATCATACTATACTTACTATGTTATTTGACAAAAGTAAGTATTATACAAGTAAACAGGATTTCCTTGATAACATACCGCAAAAATTAGCAATTTATTATGAAACCGAAATAGTACAAAGTAACCTTGAAGATAGAATAATACCTGCCGGCTTATTATTATATCGACCCGCTTGGAATAATAATTTCAAATTTTCCGGTAATTTCTTGATTAGTACTAGTAGTGTGCATTTTAAAGATATTGCTAAAGATTTAACAATTGAAGTTACTAATGCAAAAATCAATAGTAATAACTTTGAAAATAATATTAATTTATTATATAAAGGTAAGTTAAACGATTTCGGCAATAATAATATTGATCTTTTGGTAGATTCGCAATTTAAGCTAAAACCTGGTTTTATAATAGGTGCATTAGAATTTATAAAGAAATATTACGATAAGCAAACCTATTTATTTAAACTTTCTGATAATAAGCTATATAAAGATTTTAATAATGAACTAAGCTATATTTTAAATAATAATAAACAATATAATTTTAGTATTTTTGAAGATAGGGAATATAATTTTAATTTAAATATTAATTTAGTGACTGAATTAAACAAATTAACTAGAGCACAGATAAATGCTTTAAGTCTCTATTCAAACGCATCGGGATTTAATATAACAAATGAAACTATAGTAAATGCTCTTAAAGATTCTTACAGTAAAGGTACGATAGTAATTAATGATTACTCTAGAATAATAGATGTTTTAAGTGCATATATATACGGAATAGGGGATTTTAAAGATTTTTCGGAAGAGAGTAAGGAAGTATACGGGAATGCTTTGAAATCATTTTTAAAAACTATTTCCGATCACCCGAATTCATCTAATTTAATTGATGCTAGCATTGAGTATGTGTTTGATTTATCCGATTTAAACAAAGCTAAAATAGGTAATATAGATGATATAAATAAACTTATACCTTTATATTATTTATCTTTATATCAAGCAGCAGTAAAAAAAGTGCAACCCGGTGAAAATGTAAAAGAAAAAATTATGGAGTTAATTCCTAATGTTAATAAAAAAATATTAGAGGAATGTATACTCGATGAACTTCGTTAATCATCATTACGAGCGACTGAAAGACGCGTGGCAATCTCAGGATTTTGGCACGAGATTGCTTCATCAAAATTTTCAATTTTTTCTTGCAATGACAGAATAATAATTTAATCATTAGCTGTTTAAAAAGTGATGAAGAGTTAATAGAAAAGGTCGGTAAATATTTACTAGAAGCAGGAGGTAAAAGAATTCGTCCGCTTTTAACTTAATGACAGAACAATTTATAAAAATACCAACCATGAATATTATAGTAAAAATACAGCAAGATTTAAAAGATGAAGTAACTAAGTTAAACAATTTAATCATTAGCTGTTTAAAAAGTGATGAAGAGTTAATAGAAAAGGTCGGTAAATATTTACTAGAAGCAGGAGGTAAAAGAATTCGTCCGCTTTTAACTATAATAACTGCTAAAATGTTTGATTATAAAGGCGATAATCATATAAAGCTCGCAAGTGCCGTTGAATTCATTCACACCGCCACATTGCTTCATGATGATGTGGTAGACGACAGCACTTTAAGAAGATTCAAACCTACGGCTAACGTTATTTGGGGCAGTAAAACAAGTATTTTAGTGGGTGATTTCCTCTTTAGTCAGTCTTTTAAGTTAATGGTAGCTTCCGGCTCTATTAAAGCTATGAATGTTCTAGCTAAAGCTTCGGCAATTATTGCCGAAGGGGAGGTAGTACAGCTAGTGAAGTTAAATGAACGACGTATTATAACTATAGACGAATATCAGCAAATAGTTAAATCTAAAACCGCCGAACTATTTGGAGCTGCTTGTGCAGTTGGAGCTATTATAGCAGAGCAGGTAGACCATATTTCTAAAGATATGCAGGACTTTGGGAAATTACTCGGTACGATATTTCAGGTTATAGATGACTTGCTTGATTATTTGGGTAATGATAAACAGGTAGGCAAAAATATTGGCGATGATTTCTTAGAAGGAAAAGTTACGTTACCGCTGATTTTTTTATATAATAAGTTAGAGCAAGATAAGCAGCTTTGGCTCGAAAATATCATTAAATGTGATAAGCGTACTAACGATGACTTTGTAAAAATACATGACTTAATGGTAAAGCATAAAATTTACAATGAAACAGTTAATGATTTGAGTAACTTAGAAAATGAAGTAAGTAAGTTATTAAATAAAATTCCGGTTCAGAATATTTATAAAGACTATTTGTTTTCGATTATTAAATTTATTTTGGATCGCTCTTATTAAATTAAATTGCATTCGTAGCTCAGCTGGATAGAGCGTTGCCCTCCGAAGGCAAAGGTCGTTGGTTCAAATCCAATCGAATGCACCATCACTATTTTTATTTTCCATAATATAGATTATAGAACAATTACTTAATATTGAAAATTGACAAATGGCTGGGACGGGAGGATTCGAACCTCCGGATGACGATACCAAAAACCGTTGCCTTACCACTTGGCGACGTCCCAATGTAGAAATTAGAAATGTATAGACCTTATACCAATAAATAGCGGAAACGTCAATTACAATAATTATTGTAAAAATAAATTTATTTCATTATTAAGCCAATTCCTCGCTTGCGTGGATAATAAATCATAAATTTTAGCTCTAATTTTGTTATAATATTCCTTGATATAGTTTATTTCATCAATATTAAGTAGTTTCATATCAGTCAATTTACTAGCATAAGGCACTAGGCTTAAGGTCTCAAACTCAAGCCATCCATTATTTTCTTTTACATACATCAAATTCTCAATCCTAATACCATATTTGCCAGGAATATAAAAACCCGGTTCATTAGATAAGATCATACCTGCTTTAAGTATTATTTTATTACGAAGATTTATGCTTTGCGGTCCTTCGTGAACACTTAAGAAGCTCCCTACCCCATGCCCTGTACCGTGTGGATAATCTAGCACTTCTTGCCATAAATATTGCCGAGCGAGTATATCAAGATTAGCTCCTGCGATGATATTTTTTGGGAATTTAGCTTTAGCTAAAGCAATATGTCCTTTAAGTACTTGCGTATAACGCTTTTTCTGCTCATCTGTCGGTGTACCTATTACTATTGTTCTAGTTATATCGGTAGTAGCACCTTGATACTGACCGCCGGAATCTATCAGTAATATCCCCTGCCCTTCAATTTTTTTAGCAGTTTTTTGGTCAGCTCTATAATGAATAATAGCACTATTTTCCTGAAATCCGCAAATAGCAGGAAAACTATCCGAAACATATCCCTCTTGTTTAGCTCGTTGCTCTGTAAGCTTTAAACCGAGGGAATACTCGGTCAATTCGTTATTTCCTATGTCATCCCCGCGAAGGCGGGAATCCATATTATGTTTTTCTGGATCCCCGTTTTCACGGGGATGACATTGAGCAAAATCAGCAAAAAATTCACATAAAGCTACTGCATCTTTAATATGCAAATCGATTGCATGCTTAATTTCTACATCATTCTTACAAGCTTTAAGCATTAAGCATGGATCGGTAATTTGTTGTACTTTTTTATCAGCTACTAAGTCCATTATATGAACAGATGCTATAGTATCATCAATAAAAATATTAGACATCTTCCCACACTTCGCTTCTAGAGGTAATTTAGACATCGATCCGATACTCGCATCCTCACTTACGCTTTTGTACACTGCGGTGCTGCGTTTCGTATCTCCTTTAAGTTCCTCTCTATAAGCTGGTTTGGAAAGATGTTTATTCTCGCTATCTCTTAAAATATTTTCAAATTCTTCTTCCGGTAAAATCGTTATTTCAGGACGAGCATTAATAATTTCGGCATCGATTCTTGTAGGATTTATAAACAAATATAATTGTGTAGAAGTGAGTATAACTTTTGCAAACATTAAAGGCGTATAAGCAACGTCACTGGCCCGCAAATTTAGTAACCAACATATGGAGGAGCTATCGAGAATGACTAAGGCAGATTGCTCGGTGTCATTCCCACTTTCCTCTATGTCATTCCCGCAAAAGCGGGAATCCAAAAAAATTTCACGACATTTACTTATTTTATCAGTATGACTAACGCCCGCAAACTTAATATCATGCAAATAAACTTTAGAGTTTGGCTCTAGCGGCTGATTTGGCCAAATCTTATCAACTAAATTTCCATTAATCTTCTGAAAATTGAACTTTAAATTTGATATAGTGGGATAAGTAAATAATTCAGAATCATATCCTATTTTTGCATCTTTACCAAACTTAGATATATCTTTTAAGTCAAAAAGCTTAAAAAGCTCTAAATCCAGCTCTTTATTTGCTTGCTCTAAATAACGTCCATCGGTAAAGAATAATGCTGTATCTTTATATATAATAGCTATACCGTTTGAACCAGTAAAACCTGTTATATATTCAAGTCTCTTTGCGTAGCTTGGAACATATTCACTCATATATTTATCGTTAGACGGAATTATATAACCGTCTATATCATATTCTGTGAATAAATTTCTAAGCAGATTAATGCGGATTTTTGCCATGTTTATATCTCTTATGTCGTGCTCTTGCCCGCTTGGGGACTGAGCCGTCATTGCAATGAAATTACTTAAGTAATTGACGAAGCAATCCAGTTAAAAAATTCTGATTTACAGAATTTTTTTTATTATTTTTTCTGGATGGCCACGCTCCTTGCAGTCGCTCGCAATGACAGCTCAGCATCCAGCTAGGCAACGCTCATAGACGGGAATGACATTTATACCATCCATAATACAAAGGAATACCAAAGATAGTAAAAGAACTAGCTATAATCAAAGTTTTAACAGGTGTTTCATAGATAACCCATGCACAAAAGATAATCGATATTATAGCTATAAGTAAATAATAATAAGAAAAATTTTCTTTTGAGCTAAAAATCACCTTTAAAAAAGCTAAGCTACAAATTAAATAGACGAATAAGAATGTGATTGCCGAGAAATCTATTATTTGTGTAATCTGTTTGGCAAAATTATCATTTGCCGTAAAGACCAATAACGGCACAATGCCAAGGCAGCTTACAATAATTCCGTGAGTTGGAGCGTTATTGCTATTTTTCTTAGCAAAAAATTTCGGTAATAAACCGTCTTCTGCAAGCCCAAGAGCTATCTGTCCGCTAGTCAGCACCCAAGCATTGAGCGTACCTATACATATAATCGAGGCTATAACCGTAATTACGCTTGACCATTTACCTCCGAATAATAATGAAGCGGCATCGGCATAAGGAGCTTTAGCACTAATAAGTTCAGAAGCAGGGATTAATCCCATTATACCTATGCTATTAATAATATATAACACTGCTACGCAAAAAGTTCCAACTATTATGGCTCGTGGAATGGTTTTTGCCGGATCTTTTACTGCACCTGCCGTGGTAGTCGCACATTCTATGCCGATAAATCCCCAAAAAGTAAGAAGTGCAACTCTTCCCATAATGCTCGGAATGCTTAAATTCTCTACTTCCTCGGCAATAGTTATATTATCTATATTAAAATGTGATAAAGCACATAAACCTACTACAAGCAATGGAACAAATTTTAAGAGAGTTAAATAAAACTCTGCTTTCCCTGCTACTTCAGGACCTTTTAAATTTAAAACCATAATAGCACCTAATAATATGATTTGTAATATTAAGTCTAAAATCGCTTGTGATTTAAAAAAAGGCGTTAGATAACCTATTGCCGAAATGACTACTATACTTGTACTGACAAAGGATATAACCCAGTAAGTCCAACCGGTGAAAAAAGCTATTTTATCCCCGAAATTTGCCCGTACATAAACGTGCGGACCTCCTGTTTTAGGAAATTTTGCACAAAGGGTAGAAAATACAAGTGCTATACTCATAGCACCGAATAATGAAAGTACCCAGCCCCAAATGCTGTATATACCGAACGGTGCTAAACTTAACGGCAATATAAAAACGCTAGTACCGATTTGACTGCCGGTTACTAAGGCAAAAACCGCCCAGAAATCTAATTTTTGTGACATATTAATCTAATTTAAAGAAACAGCTTTAAAATAGCTGAAATAATGATTTTTAGCAATAGTTAAAACTACCTATAATTATTTTACTCTTGATTTCTAAACAAAAGATTAATAGCTTTTTAAGCTATCAAAAATAATCTTAGGAGTTAATATGCCAAATCGCACCACTAAAGTTTATACAGTGAAATCAGGAGATGCTTTATCAAAAATTTCACAAAATTATGATACTCCTGTTCAGGATTTAGTTAAATATAATAATATACGCGATCCTAATCAATCATATCGCAGTAGGCTGGGGGATTTTATTTTCCGGTGATTTGCATGATTTTTCTTAAAATAAAGCTATTGGTGTAATAGTCAACTGCAATTGACTTTTTATGGATGTGCTATAATTGCTAGAATAGTGTGATATTATCTTTGTTTGGTCCATAATACCAAAAAATTCTATAAGCAGCAGGAGTATTATTTTCAGCATAAGCTTCAAATATTTCTTCTCCGTTATGTCCTTTAACAGATTTTTATATTTATGGGTATTTAAACTAGGATGACGAGGGTTTGCCTGTAGATATGCCAGTGTTTTTTTACTGCTTTTAAACGTTTTTCTAATCCTTTATTATTTTCGAGTTCTTCCAAATCTTTACTAGGCGGAGAAAAGAAATCAATTCTTTCCTCTAGTGCTTTTCGTAAGCTTTCAATATTAGGTGAAGGATAAGAGAATATTTTATTATAAACCCAGTTAAACATATTTTAAAACCTTTATTGATTTTAAAGTGTTACACGCTAAAAGATTTGCCACAGCCGCAATTAGCTTTTTCGTTAGGATTGGTGAAAGTGAATTGGGATTTGAATTTAGTCTCTACATAATCCATTTCAGAACCTAGAATATACATTAATGCCTTTGGGTCGATTAGTATCCGTACGCCCTTTTCTTCAACTACTTCATCGAATTGATTTTTACTATCGGCATATTCCACGTAATAAGTCTGACCGGCACAACCGCCTGACTTAACCCCTACCCTAATACCAAAGGTAGGCTTGGCGCGTTTTTCTATTAGCAATTTTACTTGCTTTGCAGCAGAATCGGTTAATGAAATAACATTTTTCATGTTTTAAGAGTCTTTTTTGCTTTCTTTTTTCTGTTTGTAATCGGCTATAGCTGCTTTGATTGCATCTTCAGCAAGTAGTGAGCAATGTAATTTTACCGGTGGAAGTGACAATTCTTTTGCTATTTCGGTATTTTTAATAGTCTCAGCATCTTCTACCGATCTTCCTTTAACCCACTCCGTTACTAAAGAACTTGAAGCAATAGCTGAACCGCAGCCGAATGTTTTAAATTTAGCATCTGTAATAATCCCGTCATCATCAACTGCGATTTGTAACTTCATAACGTCACCACAAGCAGGAGCTCCAACTAGTCCTGTACCAACATTTTTATTTTCTTTATCAAACGATCCAACATTACGAGGATTTGCATAATGATCTATCACTTTTTTGCTATAAGCCATTGTTATTCCCTCAAATTTGGTTTTGTATGTTATACTTGCGTGAATACCTGAGCCGTCATTGCGAGGAAAAACTGCAAGTTTTGACAAAGCAATCTCAGGATATTTGACAAGATTGCCACGCAGCCTACGGCTGCTCGCAATGACTATATTCTCAATGTACAGCCCATTTAATCTTTTTCAAATCAATTCCCTCTTGCATCATTTCCCAAAGAGGGCTTAATTCCCTTAGTTTATCGATTTTTGAGCATATTAAATTTACTGCGTAGTCAACTTCCTGCTCGGTAGTAAATCTACCTATGCCGAACCTAATTGCAGTATGGGCAAGCTCTTCACCGATTCCCATAGAACGTAAAACATATGACGGCTCTAAAGAGGCAGAAGTACAAGCAGAACCGGAGGAAACCGCTAAATCTTTAATGGCAAGGATCATTGATTCTCCTTCAACTCCGGCAAAGCTTAAATTTAAATTACCTTTATATCTTTGATTTTTATCGCCGTTTAAATAAACTTCTGAAATTCGCTTATGTATATTATTTAAAAATCTGTCGAATAAGTAATTTACGTGCTTAGTATCTTTTTCCATCTCACTATACGCTATTTTAGCAGCCATGCCAAGCCCTACGATTAAAGGAGTCGGTAGCGTACCTGAACGCATACCTCTCTCCTGCCCACCACCGTTTATGAGCGGTGTAACACGCACACGAGGTTTTTTCCTTACATATAATGCACCTATTCCTTTCGGACCGTAAATTTTATGCCCTGAGATACTGGCAAGATCAATATTAAATGCGTTAACATCAATTGGAATTTTACCAAAACCTTGAGCAATATCGGAATGAAAAAAAACGCCCTTTTCACGGCAAATTTTCCCGATTTCCTTTAAAGGCTGAACAACACCTATTTCATTATTAACCACCATAACTGAAACTAACATAGTCTGATCGGTAATGGCATTTTTTAGAGTTTCTAAATCGATTATTCCATTTGGCTTAATCGGTAAGTATGTGATTTTTATACCTTCTTGCTCTAAATGCCTGCAAGCATCAAGTACACATTTATGTTCACTGACTACGGTAATAATATGATTCTTTTTATTGCTGTAAAATTTTGCTATTCCCTTTATTGCAAGATTGTTAGACTCAGTTGCACCGGAAGTGAAAATAATTTCTTTAGTATCCGCTCCTATTAACTTTGCTACCATACTCCTTGCCTCTTCAACGGCGTTTTCTGCCTCCCAACCGAAAGAATGGCTGCGTGAATGAGGATTGCCGAATTTGGTAGTAAAATAAGGCAACATTTCCTCCATTACTCTTGGATCTATTGGAGTTGTCGCCTGATAATCCATATATATCGGTAAGGTTAAATTGTTTAATTGTTGGTTCATATGGTTAAATTAATTCATGTTTTGGTATAGTTTAAACAGTCATCGATGTCATTCCCGCTTCCGCGGGAATGACATAAACAGAGCCGTGCAACAACGTCGCTTTTAGCTAGGAATGACATCGTAAATCTCCTCAAAAGCCTCTATAAAAGCCTCTATATCACTTACCGTATTAGTATGGCTTAAAGATATCCTAATCGAAGATTTTGCTTCTTCTTCCCCTACACCCATATTGGTTAATACATGCGATTTAGATATTTTTCCCGATGAACAAGCAGAACCGGAACTTACGCAAATATTATGTAAATCAAACCCAATTAATTTCACTTGTGCATCCGTATTTGGTATAGTAATTAAGGTAGTATTAGGCAACCTAGCTACGTTATTACTAACAATATTTACATTAGGATATTTTTTTAATTTTTTCTCTAAATTTTCTTGTAACTTTTTGATTTTTATATAATTTTCTGAGATATTGTTTGTCCTCAATGCAGAAGCTAAACCAAATCCTGCAATTGCTAAAACATTTTCAGTGCCTGAGCGTACTGATTTTTCCTGCCCTCCTCCTATAATCATTGGAGTAACTTGAAAATTAGAGCTAGAAATTAAAGCAGCACCACCCTGCCCCCCTCCTATTTTATGCCCTGAAATTGTAGCAAAATCTAATCCTAATGCTTTGATATTTATTGGTATTCTGCCAAAACCTTGCACTAAATCGCTATGAAATTTTGCCTCATATTTTTTAGTTATTTTACCTATCTCAGCTATATCTTGTAAAACTCCGCTTTCATTATTAGCCATTATTATGGAAACTAGTTTTTTACTAGTATTACTTTGAGCTAACAACTCTTCTAAATGTTCTAAATCAACTAGCCCTTGCGTATTAACACTTATAACTTTAATATTTGGAGCGTAGTTTATATGGTTATAGATCGATAAATGTTCAATAGCTGAAATAAAAATATCGCCGTCATAAAAATTTTTCATTATTAAATTATTACCTTCAGTCCCTGATGAAGTAAAAGTAATATCATATTCTCTAGATGATAAGGTTATACCAAGAGCCATCGCTATTTGTGCGCGTACCGTTTCTATGAGATTCTTAGCAAATCTACCTGAGCTATGTGCTGATGAAGGGTTAAGCTCCTTGTCCATTAAACTTATTATGAATTCCTTAACTCTAGGGTCGATAAAAGTAGTAGCATTATGGTCTAAATATATCATATATTTAAATTTGAGTTTAAAGCATCTTTAATTGAGATATTTTCAAAATAATCTCTAATATGCTTACCAAGACCTTGCCATAATTTATGCGAATTACATTTTATTGTATCAGGCACGCAAGTTTTAACTGACTTCTTATAGCAGGTAGTCATTATAAAATTTTCGTTAACGGCGTCCATAATATCGGAAATTTTTATTTCTTCTAGGTTACCGATTAAAATATACCCACCTTTCGATCCTCTAATAGCCTTAACTAGATCAGCTTTTTTAAGTTTAGAAAATATCTGCTCTAAATAGTTAAGCGATATATTTTGTTTTACGGACATTTCATTCAAAGTGACCGGTTCGGCACTTGATTTTGAAGCCATTTCAAGTATTGCCATTACGGCATATCTTCCTTTCGTCGTCAGCATCATATAACCAACCTATTAAAACTTAAAATTGTTTTATATCTACAATACCCAAGTAATTTAGTCAAGTATATAATTATATTATTTAATAAAAAATTAGCTTGTTAATATAAACTAAAATTTAATTGTGTAGAAACTAGTAGAAGTAGAAAAGAAGGAGAAAATATTATAAATAAGTGATTAATCCAACATTACCTAGGGACGTTGTTGCATGGTGCAAAAAACACCTTCGATATCATTCCTAGCTAGAAGCAGGAATCCAAAATTGCTTTGTCATCATCCCGCAAGCTTGTAGCGGGACCCAATTAATATTAGTACTTTAAATTATTTTTATGGTCCCAGTGGTCAAGCGAACTAGGTGACATAATGGGTTTTACCAATCCACGCAACAATGCCGGAGTATGACATTTAGCTGGATGCCTGCTTTCGCAGGAATGACATTTAATTATAAATAGTTAATTATTTTATTATCCACGCCCTCTGTTTGTTGTTCTATTTCTAGCTTTAGGTTTTGAAGAAGCAGCAATATTTTTTAAATTAGTTTGATAATTTTTAATTTTCTCTATTCTTTCCTATCTTAGTTTTTCATAATGAGTTTTAGCATTTTTTCTGAAACCTACTTTGGTTTCCATATTTTTTACAAAATCAGTAACAAGTATTTGTAGATGCCCTTGAATATCGATTTGACAATTTTTATCTAAAGCACCGATTTTTTCCCTATCATTTATCCCTATAACTCCTGCTGCTTCCTCAGGCTTTCCACTTAAAAATGAACCGTGAACAAGATTTTTAGTATTTGGCAAATATTGATTTTAGTACCCATATAAATTGTTCCATCCTCTCCCATTACAAATGCTTGAACATTATTCATGCTTTTACTTTCTTTACCGATAGTAGAAGCTACTTTACCGTTAGCATCAAGTAATCTTTGAGAGGAGGTATCATAGAATAATTGGTGCTTTTTTTCCTCTGGTCCCATACGTAATATTTTAAATTCATACCTATCCCATATTTGTTTACCTTGAGCTATTTTTTGAAGATGATGTTCTGCAAGTTTTGGATTTGGATGAACTACTTTAACTCTTACAGAATCTAATATTGCATCGTTTAATTTTCCTAACTCATGTTCCAGTATTAAAGCATGCTTAAATTTCTTTATTAATCTATTCCAATTATCTCTAGCTCTAGTTTTTGGATCTCTAAAAGGTGTATCAATCTTTCTTCCGACATCTCCAACTAGATAAACTTTATTATCTTTTTGGACTAAGTTATCTTTGTATAAAGGCTCTCCTTTTTGATTTATAAGTAGACCTTTTCTTTCAATAGCAGCTGATTGACCATCCTTATAAAGAATAATTTTTTCATTACTTAGTCCAAACTTTGAATTAATTTGTATTTTACCCTGATGATTTAAATGACCAATACCGATACCGTCAATATCTGCAATTTGAATATCTCTATTTTTATCAACAAATTTTCTAATTTCTTCAGAATTATTAATAAATTGACCGTTATCCTTTAATATTCCTTGTATATCGCCGGTAGTATAAGTAAATTCTTCTTTGATTGTTTTTGTGTCCTTTATAAGACCTACTGCAATGAAAATTTGTTGAAAGAAATTTAGATTGCTCTTGACTTCAACATTTTTTACTCCAATAGCTTCTCGTTCATGAATTACCAATTGATCCGGCTTAAGTAGCCGCCTTTATCATAAATATTAATTACTCTGCCTCTTATAAGGTCTACTTCTGTTGCTTCTTTATCTTGTGCAAATTCCTTAACTTGCAGCTCTTCTGCAAACCTTACTTTCTTTTTTTCTTACCCATTTAAATTACCTAAATTTATAAATAAATAACTTTAGGTTTTATTTTAACAATAAAAACTTTTATTTTTTTAATAATAGGCTGTTTTTTTAGTAAATTGAGAATTTAAAATCACATATTATATGATAACTGATTTTTCTTATATATAGTGTGATAGGTTCTTGTTAATTTGCCAAATAGCGACAAATACTAAACAAGTTGTAAACATTTGTAGTAGCTGTAATAATATGCTTAATTCCGGTATTAATATAATAATAACCGGTTGTAATATTATCGGGACTCCGCTTGAAAACATTACTAGCCTTATAGAAGTTTGTATTGAAGTTTTAGTAGTAAGTAAATTAGCTAAGCTATATACTAACAAAACTATAATACTTCTCTCTAATAAGAATGTTACAAACCAAAATAATATAATAGCCGGCATACCGAAATAAATAAATAAATTTGGTGCATATAATAAATGATCGGCAAAATATTTTTTTATTATTTCAGGAGTTAAAATAACTTCATTTTGCTTGAATATCTCAGAATAGTTAACAGTACTTAGAAAATTTTTCTTAGTATTGGCTACAATTAAATTTATCTTCAGCTTATTCTCTTCAAGTACAAACGGTATTTTGCTTTTTTCTTTGTTAGAAACTTGATTTTTTGTATCAATGACGACTATTTTATTGTTATTCTTGCTATATAAATATATAGGCTCTACTTCTTCAACTGAAATGTTTGAATTATTATATTTAATTTCCGGTAATTGATTGATAATATATTCAATGTTGGCTGTAACTTTTGATGATTGTATTCCGTTAAAATAATCTTTTAAAGTTATTATGTAATTTAATATAAAAATACAATAAATTATTGATGGAATAAAAGATAAGGTAAATACATATCTTATTCCGTACCCTTGATAGTTTTTATATACATCTTTATAAAACTCTATAGAGCGAATTGATAAATGTAATTGACGGAGTAGTGTATTTAATCCTCCTAATATAAATGATAATAAATACATGTATAAGTAATTTATTTAAGTTTTTCAACCTCTTCCTTCTTTAATCCGGTTGAGGTAGCTATTAAATCAGTTTTTACACCGGCTGTGATTAAATTTTTGGCTATATTAATTGTGATTTAAGTATTTTTTCTATTTCTATTATATCATTTTGACCAAGTTTGGTCAAAATGTAGAATAACATTAACTCTATATAATCAATCCCTATATTAACCTCAACAAATATAGTAAAAGGTCTGCTATTTCTTACCATCTCTTTAACAAATCTCGTGTATGAATGTGCTTCATAAAAAATTATAAAATTCCGGACCAAGTATTTTCTGTCAATTTTTCATCAGGAATTTCATGAACATTAATTAGCTGATAATCATTAATCCAAGTAGCTTTTACTAATTCACTATTTTCAAATAATTCCCATAAATTTAAAGGAGCAGTATATTTTTGTATGCCATTATAAAACACTAAAGGATATATGAAAGGAAATTTTGTGTTTTTTAGTACTTTCTATGATATTCAGCAATATTTAACATAATATCATCACGGTTTGTATATAAAGATTCAATAAATAAAATAGAGTCCTTTAAAGCTAGTTGCACAGCTATATTGTCCTGATCATGTCTTTCTATAGCTTTAGAAGAAAGCCCAAATTCTTTAACTACATCACCTAATTCTTTTATATTAGATAGATTTTTCAGTATTTTAGATGTGTCATGTGATATATTGGGGTTTATTTGTATTATCCAACCTAGGATTTTGGCGATTGTGAATTCAATATAATTACTAGGATTATTAAGTAGTGTATTCAATATTTTTAATGTCTCTTGGGCTAAACTAGGATTTATACGTACTGTTTCAGTTAAGCTCCAAATAACTACAATTTTGACTTCGTTGCCGGAATCGTTTAATACTTCTTTCAATATACTAAATATTGCTAATGTTAAACTTGACAATATAATTTATTTTTTTTATTTATTGCAACTATTAATTATTAATGTATAAGAAATTATACACTCAACAAAATTAGCACTTATAGTTATGAAATATAAAAATATGAAATGAACATCTAAAATATTAGCCATAGGAATTTTAATAGCCGGTAATAATATATTTGCACAGGATACGAAGTCTGCTAAAGAATAAGAACAAAGCAGGATTATTAGAACTAAGCTGTAGAGGGCTTTAGCAACTATAGGGTTTTCAAATGCACTACGTACAATCTCATCATGTTTAGGCTTTTTTTTGTATAATATAATTTTACGAAGAAAATAATTTTAATTAGAGGTAGTATTAAAGTGCAATATTATATATAAGTTTGTTGATAAAAAATGATTTATTTACTAATATCTATATTTCCATAAATAATATTAGTTTTATATGCTACTGCTACTTCCTGAAATAACTTTGACTTTAATAGCACTTTTAGGGCAGTTTTTTGCCGTAATGATCCCAAATAAAAATAGAATTATTTCTAATATCATTATTTTACTATGCATATTATCAATTTTTCTTACCTTTAAGTATTCAAGTTATGAAGGAGTATGGTACTCATTTGCTACCGGAATAAATATCGGTATTAGTAAAAGCATAGTGCTACTATTCACTATTATCTCCATGATTATATACCGTGATTACTCTATTCTTGTTGCTGAGGAATTAAAGTTTGAATTTATTACTTTAATGTTATTATCGGTCGTAGGTATTTTTGTTGCAATTTCATCACGGAATTTTCTATTATTATTCTGCGGTATGGAGCTTACTGCTTTAACTTCATATGCACTTGCAGGATTCAAATTAAATGATATGAAATCATCGGAAGGTGCTTTAAAATATTTTATCTTAGGTAGTTTAGTTAGTTGTTTATCATTATTCGGTATTTCTTTTATATACGGATTTGGCGGAAGCCTACAATTTGAGGATATCTTATATAAACTAAATGATAATTCCGGAATGAATCTTGGTTTAATAATCGGTATTGTACTATTTTTAAGTAGTATTTTCTTTAAACTCTCAAGTGTTCCACTCCATTTTTGGGTCC
Organism: Rickettsia argasii T170-B; assembly: GCF_000965185.1. Lineage (NCBI taxonomy): Bacteria > Pseudomonadati > Pseudomonadota > Alphaproteobacteria > Rickettsiales > Rickettsiaceae > Rickettsia > Rickettsia argasii. The sequence goes on along the minus strand of NZ_LAOQ01000005.1, from coordinate 27,591 downwards.
CTGACGTATATGAAGGATCACCGATTACTTCGGTTACTTATTTCACCGCTGCCTCAAAAATAGGTATGGTTATTGTTTTATTAAATATCAGCAAATTAATTATAGGTAATTACTACCTTATTAATTATAATTTAATAAAGATAATTGCTATGTTATCTATGCTGTTTGGAGCTTTTGGAGCCATTCGTCAAACTTCTCTAAAAAGATTAATGGCTTATAGTACTATTTTAAATATCGGTTATGTATTAATCGGCGTTCTTCTGCATAATCAAGAAGGATATAAAGCAACTCTACTATATATTCTAATATATGCGGTAGGGAGTATAGGATTTTTTACTTGCTTAATTATACTGCTCGGTAAAGACGTCGATAAAGCTAGTTTTAAAACTATACAAGGAATTGCAGAGCATCATAAAACTATAGCTGCCGTAATTAGCATAGTTATGTTTTCAATGATTGGAATCCCTCCTCTTACAGGATTTTTCGGTAAATATTACCTTTTTTATCAAGCAATTAATCAAGAAGAATTCGCATTAGCTTATTGTGGTATTTTTACCAGCGTAGTTGCTGCGTTTTATTATCTTAAAGTAGTAAAAGCCATGTATTTTTCTAAAAAGATTGAGATAATTAAGCTGCCGATGCAATATGGGCTTTTACTGATTAATTACTTAGTTGTAGGCTTCTTGTTGCTTGGTTCATTTATTATCTCGTTTTAGCCGGTGTAGACTTTTTATTAACAACACTAGCTGCAGTAGTTTGAGTAGGCTTCATAACCTTTTCTTTTAGACTCTTTATATGTTTTAGATTTTCTTCATCTAATTTTAATAAATCTTGGTCTTTTTGTTTAGCTTTTTTAGCTAGACCTAATTGACTTGGAGTAACACTAACCATATCATCCGTTCCAACTGCTTTCTTAAGTTTTTCTAGAGTATCTACATATTCTCTGTTTGCATATATATTTGTCTTTACCAATTTTTGTTTTGGTTCTTTCTTTATTTTATCAGAAGAACCAGCTAAATTTCTTTCATCTTTAATATCTTCATTTAAACTTTTTATTGTCTTTATTAAATGTTTTTTCACACTATCTCTAATACCAAGTATTTCTAAAATTCTTGCAAAATTAGTAGTAATTTTATTTCTTAATTTAAGTTTTTGTCCTCCTTTTTTTCTTTCTTCATAATTAAGAATTTTCGCAAAATAATCAGGATACTCTTTCATTAATGTTTTTAATCCTTGCTCTTTCACTTCGTAATAAGGAAAACTATCTTTTTTAGAAATTAAACTATTTACTTTAATTTCTAAGCCGTATTCCTTTAAGGATTCTTGCCTTTTTTTCATTGTATCTATTAAACTAGCCTTAATTTCTTCAGGCGTTATTTCTTTAGATTGTTTATTATTAAATTGTTTTGGCATCGCTTGTTTTGCAAATTCTGCAATTGCTTCATTACTATAATATTTAGTTAATTCATCAAAACTTTTATCAATAGTTTTGCTTAAATCAATTTTAGAAACTGCAAGTAAGCTATCGGCAAAATTAGGATTTTTTGTTCTTAAATTAGAAGGAAATTCTCTAAAATGGTTAGTGGGACCGAATCCAGGCAAATGTTTGGCTCTTGAATGCGGATATATATTATTTGTTAAATTATCAAAACTACCAGCAAAATCAATTCTTACTAATTTAGGTAAAGTTTTTGGATTTTTTTGATCTCTGATAACTCCTATATTTCCAACATGTATATCAAAATCGCCGATCAATAAACTTGCCGGCATAATGTTTTCAAAGTTCTGATACTTAATTTCCTTAAAAGCATTTTCTAAGGTTCTAAATAATTTATTTCTAGCCCCCATAAAAAGTGGTCTACCGCCGTCCTTTCTAAACCAAGAACTCGGTTTAGTTTTAGCAGACATATGTTTATCCATGTCCACATACATATCGCTACTATAATTCTCAAAAAATTCAGATTTGACATATATTTGCGAATCAACGGTTTTAGATTTATTAAAATCATCAGGAACAATTAAATTAACCTTTGCTCCATTTCCAGGACTTATAGCTTCAAAAATTTGAGATCCTAAAAACTCGGCTATATTTTTTGAGCTTGAAGCCTCTTTTTTTATCATTGCCGTAATTTTACCGTCTAAGCTTTGATATACTCCGCCATGCTCTCCTACCTCATTAGCTCCGCCTCCTTTAGGCTTTAAAAAATTCCAACCTTTAAATACTGATTTCTTATTTTGCGTCATCTTCGCCTCTTTACAATGATTTACATCAAATTGATAATTTTGATATAATTATAAAACATATTATTTATTTTATATCAAGAACAGAAGCCGTTTTCTACTTAATTTTATTGTTCTTTAATATTTCAGCTACTTCAAGAGCTGCATAGGTAAATATACCTGTGGCACCGGCACGTTTAAAACTAATTAATGACTCCATCAAAGCTCTCTCCCAATCAATTGCCCCTGCTTCTGCTGCAAATTTTAACATTGCATATTCTCCACTAACCTGATATGCAAAAATTTTAACATTAAAATTATTTGCCGCTTCACGAATAACATCCAAAAACGGCATACCAGGCTTCACCATTACTATATCGGCTCCCTCTGCTATATCATGCTCAATCTCAAGCATTGCTTCCTTAATATTACGTACATCCATTTGATAGCTTGATTTATCTAAATAATTCTTTTTATTACTCTTAACAGCATCGCGAAACGGACCGTAAAAACTTGACGCATATTTAGCGGCATAAGCAAGAATTCCAACATTTATAAATCCCTCTTTGTCAAGATATTCCCTTATAGCCCTGATTCTTCCATCCATCATATCGGAAGGTGCAACAATATCTAATCCAGCTTTTGCTAGCACTAATGCCTGATTACACAAAGCTCTTACTGATCTATCATTATCAACTTCCCCATGATGCACAATACCATCATGACCATGTGTAGTATAAGGATCAAGTGCTACATCGCATATTATACCAATATCGATATTAGCGTTTTTGATGCTTCTAATAGTTCTACATATTAAATTATCTAAATTATAAGCCTCATCGGCATTTTCACTTTTTAGACTTTGATCAATACTCGGAAATAATGCAATAACATTAATACCAAGCTCTGCTGCTTCTTTTGCCGTTTCTACTATTTGATCAATCGATAAACGATATATACCAGGCATAGTTTTAATTTCTTGCCTTTCATTATGTCCTTCAACAACAAATAAAGGCAACACTAAATCACTAACCGATAAATTACTTTCGGATATTAACTCTCTAAGCCAAAAAGCTTTTCTATTTCTTCTAAGTCTAATATGGGGATACATAAAATTCATATCTCATTTTAGTTAATAACTTGGATTCTAATATATAAAATATATAACCTAACTTATAGTAAAAATATTGCATTACAAAAAGAAATTTTGCTTGCAATTTATAAAAAATTTAAGCAAGCTGTTTAATTATGTAAATAAACATAGGAGCTTAATAAGGAGCTTAATATGGCACAATATAATATTCCAACATCAGTAAAAGATAGAATACAAGAGTGGGAAAAAAATCAAAAAATATGTCAAATAACCCACCAAAAAATACAAAACCGGCTATTCCTCCAAAACCCACTTCTGAGCAAATAAAGGCATGGAACGAGGCACATAAAAAACAGACTGACTTAACTACACATTCCCAAGCATTTGATATATTTGTTGACACCCCATCTCCGCAAGTTGAAACCCAAAAGCCTATTATTTTTTCAAAACCGGCTCCGGAACAAACAAAAGTACCGGAAGAAACACCTAAAAAACAATCTAATTTAACCGTAAAAGAGAAAATAGAGAAATTTTTTAAAGATCATACTATTGATACCAAAGATGCTTTGATTCCGGAATTTAGCCGCTATATAGCATTAAGCGGTTCTATGGCAGGGAAGCGTCTTGATGTTACTACTAAAGCTTATGAACAATCATTAGGACGGCTAATAAAACAAGTAGGAGTACCTCAAAAAGAGTTTGTTTCTTTTATAGAAGATGATCTAATAAAGAATCATACACACAAAGATAAATTTAAAAAAATCAATCAACATTATAAATTACCTGAACCACCTAAACTATCTGAGATAATTGATAATCTTAGAGAATTAGTAAACAATGATGATATAATAGCTTATTTGAAACAAAATAGAAAACACATTGAATTTAAAGAAAAAGTAAATAATATTATTCAGATTTATGATGATAATAAACATAATCCAGCTGCTATAGCTAAAGTTGAAGCAAAACTGAAAGAGGTAGGTAAATGGTGTGAAGAAACTACAAAATGGACAATAATCCTATTTGGAACAATATTGGTAATTTTATAAAATATTCTTTTACCGGAGATAAAGCTAAAGCTGCTTTTTATAAAGATGCTATAAAAATTCTACTCAAAATACTAAAAAAGCTATAGCAGAAATACAAAAATCTCTTACCAATCCTTCTCCCCATTCATCTAATGTTCCACCGTCAAGAACCAAGGAGCAAGATATAGAAGCTAATAAAAACTTTTAGGATCGATATCTATTTTTAGATGGCAAAAAGAAGGAATTTTTATAAGGCTTAGCCAAAATTTTAAATATTTCTGCAAATTAAATTTCTTATCGGCTATAATAAGTATTCGGTAACGATATTTACCAGCGAGCTTTGACATTAATGAGCTTGCCGGTCCTAAAATTTTCACGTTTGCTTTTGGTGCAATTCGGACCATATCCCTAGCAATTTCTAGAATTTTAGCCTCACTGGAACCTGATAAAATTACCGATGCTGTTTTGGAAAATGGCGGCATATCTGCTGATTTTCTTATTTCAAGTTCATTTGCAAAAAAACTATCTTCATCACCAGCTTTAACATAACTAAAAATTGTATTATCAGGATAATAGCTTTGTAAATATACTACACCTTTACTATCTCCTCTACCCGCTCTACCACCTACCTGATGTAGTAGCTGAAAAGTTCGCTCAGATGCTCTAAGATCGGCATTATTGCTTCCAAGATCGGCATCTATTACTCCAACTAAAGTAAGATTCGGAAAGTGATAACCTTTTGTTATTATTTGTGTGCCTATTAAAATATCAATTTCTAAATTTTCCATTTGATGTAGAAGCTGTGCTATTTTTTCCGGGCTTTTAGCATGATCTTTACTTATCACCGCAATTTTACTCTCAGGAAAAAGTGCTTTTGCTTCTTCCTCTATTCTCTCTATACCTGGACCACAGATAGTTAATGTTTCATCCTCTAGACATTCAGGACAAGAACTAAAAATTTTACTTTGATAACCGCAATGGTGACATTCAAGTTTTTTAGTCGCTTTATGTACTACCATCCAAGAAGAGCAAAATTTACAGGTCAATCTGTGACCGCAAGCTTTGCATAGCATGAGCGGAGCATAACCACGCCTATTAAGAAATAATAAGACTTGCTTTTTATTATCTAAATTACCTTTGATAGCTTCTATAAGAAGCTTGGATAAATAGGAATTCTTAGATAACTTTTCTTTAGTCATATCGATTATTTCTATATTTGGCAAATCGACATTTTTGTATCTATTAACCAATGTAACCAATTGATATTTACCCATTTCTATATTATGTATCGTTTCAATAGACGGTGTTGCCGAACACAAAACAATTTGTGCTTTATCAAATGTACCTCTTACGATAGCCGTATCCCTAGCATTATATAATATACCGTCATCTTGTTTATAGGAATCGTCATGTTCCTCATCTATAACTATTAAACCGAGATTTTTAAAAGGTAAAAACAAACTACTTCTAGCCCCAATTACTACTTTAACTTTATCGCTTAATATACCTCTTAAAATCATTTTCTTGTGAGCTTTGGTAACGCTTGAGTTCCATATGATAGGCTCAAAACCGAATCGCTCTATAAAACGATTAATAATTTGTGTACTTAAAGCAATTTCAGGCAACATAACAAGCACTTGTTTGCCTTTTGCTAAGTAATCTGCTATTAGATGAAAATATATTTCTGTTTTACCTGATCCAGTAACACCTTTAACAAGTGTTGGCTTATTACTTTCATTTAAAATTGTTACTGCTTGTTTCTGCTCCTCTGACAAATCAGGTAGCACAAAGTTACTATTGACCTTCTGCGCCTTAACTTTAATCGGTTTTTCAGCAATATCTATAGGTAATACTAATTTGGCTATGCTCCCAAGCTCTGACATATAGTAGCTACTCATCCATTTAATTAATTCTAAAACTTCTGAAGTAATATTTAAGTTTAACGGTACTTTCGCTCTAATAGTTTTTATTTTTTTTGCCTCGGAATTTGAAACAAGCTCCCATACTATGCCGGTTAATTCCTTATTTCTAAAAGGCACTACAACAAGATCACCTATGTTTAACTCTAAATCTTCAGGTATTAAATAATCTAGCGGAAATAATTTTGCTACCGGTAATAATATTTTTGCTATTCGCATATATAATGTATTTTATAATTTTTTTTTTATTATATACTAAACTGATAAATTATAGAAACCTAGATGAATAAAGAAACAAAAATTGTTATAGCAATTTCTGGAGCTTCAGGAGCAATATACGGTATTCGTTTGCTTGAAGTACTAAAGCAAAAAAATATCGAAACTCATTTGGTGATTTCAGAGGGAGCAGCTCTTACTATAAAGCTCGAAACTCAATATTCTATAGATGAAGTTAAGCTACTGGCTAATGATTATTATGACGATAAAGATTTAGGTGCTACTATTTCAAGCGGCTCTTTTAAAACTTCAGGCATGATAATAGCCCCTTGTAGTATGAAGACCTTAGCCAGTATTGCTCACTCAATGGAAGATAATTTAATTAGTAGAACGGCAGGTGTTGTACTTAAAGACAGAAGGAAACTTATTTTAATGACCCGTGAAACTCCTTTGCATATCGGACATTTAGAAAATATGTTAAAAGTAGCGAGTTACGGTGGCATTATATCGCCGCCCGTGCCGGCTTTTTATAATAACCCTGTAAGTATAGATGATATAGTGAATCATTCTATTACTAGAGTTTTAGATTTTTTCGATATCGAAACTAATTTAATTAAACGCTGGGATAGTTATGAGCAATAAAGTATCAACTTTACTATTAAAACTTGTATTTAAAAAAGCCCGTAATATCATTAATAAATATTTTTCACCGGAAGAAAGTTTAGTAGATAAATTAATCGCTGAACGTAGAAATGAAGCAAAGAATGAATAATGTAAAATGTTCTGTTTTGGGCTTTGTTGTGTGGATCGGTTTTAACGTCATTGTGAGGAAATTACATAAGTAATTGACGAAGCAATCCAGTAAAAATTCTGATTTACAGAATTTTTTTATCACCACGCAGCCTACGGCTGCTTGCAATGACGACTCGGTATCCTTTCAAACCATATAATAATTTAACAAACAACAATGATACGTAATAAAATAAATAACGAAACAAATATATTAGCTGATAACGAAGATAATTTACCTATATCAAGGGTTTTACCTTCAAATGTTCAAGCAGAGCAAATGCTACTTGGGGCGATTTTAACCAATAACGAATTACTAAATTACGTATCGGAATTTTTACGTGATGAACATTTTTTTGAACCTATTCATCAAAAAATCTATAAGGCAATTGAGAAAATTACTGAAAAAGGGCTAACAGCTACACCTATTACTTTACGTAGTATGTTAACTCAAGATGAACTATTTCAAGAAGTAGAAGGAGCGGCGTATTTAGCAAAATTGATAACTATGTCAATGATGGTAATAAATCCGGTTGATTATGGTAAAATAATATATGATTTAGCAATAAAGCGTAATTTAATAAATATCGGTGAAGAAGTAGTAAATAATGCCTATAATTCTTCATTAGAAGTTGAAGCAAAGGAACAGATTGAACATGCCGAAGCTAAACTTTACGATTTAGCTAGCGAAGGCTTGAATGAAAAAAGTTTTACCAAAATCGGTATATCTATTTCAGAGTCACTAGCTAGTATTAATAGGGCTATGAAAAATAATGATCATATAATCGGTATATCTACCGGTTTGATTGATCTAGATAATAAATTATGCGGCTTTCATAATTCCGATCTTATAATTCTTGCAGGACGTCCGTCGATGGGTAAAACGGCATTTGCTATAAATCTTGCACTTAATGCCTGTAATAATATGCGCCTTAAAAATATTAGAGATAATCAAGAAATTCAGTCAGTAGGTTTTTTCTCTTTAGAAATGTCCTCAGAACAGCTAACCACACGTCTACTTTCAATGTGTGCAGAAATTGATTCTACTTCTCTTCGTACGGGGATTCTAGGTGAAGAAAAATATAACCGTCTTCGCAAGGAAGCAAATACTTTATCGGAATTACAATTTTTTATCGATGATACCCCTGCTCTATCTATTTCCGCTATAAGAACAAGAGCTAGAAGAATGAAACGCAAGCATAATCTCGGTATATTATTTATTGATTATTTACAATTAATTAGAGGAGTAAGTAAATCTGAAAATAGAGTTAGCGAGATTTCAGAAATAACCCAAGGTTTAAAAGCAATAGCAAAAGAGTTAAATATTCCGGTTATTGCGTTATCTCAGCTTTCAAGAGCGGTAGAACTACGTGAGGATAAAAAACCTATGCTATCCGATCTTCGAGAATCGGGAACTATAGAACAGGATGCTGATATAGTAATGTTTATTTATCGTGAAGAATATTATTTAACTAGAAAAGAACCGGCAGCAGGTGATGCTAAACATGCCGCATGGTTAGATAAGCTCAACAAAGTATATAATATTGCCGATATAATTGTTGCAAAACATCGTAACGGACCAGTTGGAAATGTTCCGCTTTATTATGATAGTCAATTTTCTAAATTTGGTAATTTGGAGACAAGAACTTTTAACTCTAATTAAATCAGAATTGTTTTACGTCATTATTGCGTGGATACCAAATCGTCATTGCGAGCGAACGTTAGTGAGAGTGGCAATCTCAGGAATTTTTCCTGAGATTGCTTCGTCAGTTACTTCATACCTTCCTCACAATGACGATGTTTATCTTTTATTTTTTTCTGCCCATCCTATTGCTTTATCAAGCATCTCATTATTATTGTTCCTATAAAGCCACATCTCATTATCAGGAATGAACTTACCGGGCTTTATTATTATAGTACCGTCACTTAATGTTAAAACTTGTATCTGTTTTCCTGCATATTTCTTCCCCATGGATATTTGCCCGTTATTTCCTACATGTTTGATTGTTTCTATATTATTTCCTATTATCATAATATACAAAATTCCTATTTTTTAATATTACTAGTATATGTATAAATAATAAATAGCCTTATTATTTAGTTACTATATTAACAAGTTCATAGCCCATTATAAGCATTTCGACAATTACGCATATAATAATTAGATATTGTTTTTGTAATTCAAGATAATAAATTATTTATCTTTGCTTTATATAAAAGATAAACCGGTAATAAAATTGCAATAATTACAAGAATCATACCAGCAAATCCTAAAATTATAATAAAAGCATTAGGTACTACTCTACTGCTACAATATAAGCTGGTAATATAGTAACTATAGAAGCGGTCATATTACGCATTACTACATTCGGTATCGAATTCATAAACATAGTTTTAAGGGAATCACATAGCCCTACTCCGAGTATTGATGTAACGATAGCAAGAGTTGAAATTATCCAAACTAATAATTGTACGGACGGCCATTTTGCTATATTACTTAATTCCTTAAATCTCTGACTTCTACATTACTGGTAATCATTTGTTGATAAAATGTTGGATTATTATGATGTACTACAATAAGAATACTACAAGTCCAAATTATATATACTATTGCAGGAATTAAGCTTCCAAATAAAAACGCCGTCTTTAGCATTTTTGTTACAATAATTAGTTAAGGTATGGAAGATTGCTTGAAAACCAAATGAAGTAAAAACTACCGGAGTGACTATACCCCATATAGATATTTCTTTTAGAGGTAATAATAATACACCATGCTCCTATATAAGTTATACTTGTATTTAAAGCTAATAACTTCTGTAATATTGAAGAGCCTCCGTATATAAATACTGCAAGTAAAGCATATGAAAGGAGCTTAAGACTTACCGTACCGATGATTTGAGCAGTATGTCCTGAAAAATATTTTCCCAATGCCCAAGTGTTAAGCCTTTACCCGCTTGAAGATTAAGCTCTAGGTTAATTAAAGAAGTATAATACATTATAAACCAAATTATAAACATCAATATTATACTAGGTATTATACCTAATTTTGCTAATACCATGGGTAGTGCTATCATACCGCTACCTATACAAGTACCTGAAATTAACAGGATTGAACCAATAAGTTTTTGCATATTTTGCATAATTTAATGAAGTTTAGATTAAAGCAAAGGACTTAATTTTTGTTAAAAAGAAAATCAGCTAAAAAAAGACGATAAGAATTTTAAAGAATAAAAAGTTTTGATAAGTAAAAGTAACATTCGTATAATTTTGTTAAAACATATGTAGCGGTATAGTATAATTATATTAATAATTAATGTAAAATTATTAATATTGCTTTTTAAGGGTATTTTTATATATTCTTATTAGACCTCTTCCCAAACCAACTTATAGAGAGGAATTGAAAGGAGACACGGAACACAGCACTACAGCGTATATAGAAATACGTGAAGATGCGAGTACCGGATCGACGTATAAATTATCTCTAGAAGCGACGCTTGGGAAGAGGTCTATTGAAAATTACTATATTTAAAAATGCATAGATTAGCTAAAATAATTAGTAATGCAGGAGTTTGTTCTAGGCGTGATGCTGAAAAGCTGATAGTTGAAGGACAGGTAAAAGTAGACGGCATTACAATTTTATCACCGGCTACAAATGTTGATATTAGTAATCAAATTGAAGTATCAGGCACATTAATCAATAATATACACAAACCAAGGCTTTGGATTTATTACAAACCTGTTGGTTTAATTACCACTCATAAAGATCCTTTATCTCGTAAAACGGTGTTTGAACAGCTAACCGGTTTACCTCGTGTTATTTCAATAGGTAGGCTGGATTTAAATAGCGAAGGTTTATTATTACTAACTAATAGCGGTGATTTAGCTCGTCAGTTTGAGCTCCCCTCAAGTAGGTTAAAGCGAGTATATCATGTTAGGGCGTATGGGCAGTTTGATATTCTACTAAAAAGCAATTATAAAAATTTAGAAATTGACGGGATATTTTATAACCCTCATTCGATAAAATTACTTAAGCAAAATAAGACTAATTCTTGGTTTGAAGTAGTTTTATTTGAAGGAAAAAATCGTGAAATTAGAAGAATATTCGAGTATTGTGGACTAAAAGTTAACAAATTAATTAGGATTCAATATGGTAGTTTTACAATAGATAATCTAAAACCCGGAGACTATAAAGAAATAAATAATAAAGTACTGGAAAAATAATTAGTAATGTGTTATTATTAATACATCTTAACTAATCATATAGAATACATATGACAAATCTTAATATATATAAAAAATGTGCAGAAAAAGACCTAAACGATTACCTTGGTTATATAAAAGACAACCCTAGTGTCTCGCTAAATGATTTTATCAAAAATAAATATTTCGCTGAAGATAATGATAAAATTATCATTACTAGTTTAGAAAATATGGAAATTAACGCAGATTTAGCCAATGCTAATTTCCAAGGTACAATACTAACAGATGCCGTATTTAATAATTGTGACTTAACAAATACCATATTATGTGATTCAGATTTAACAAATGTAAAATTTAATGATTGTACATTTATCGGTACCGACTTTAGAGGAGCAAATCTTCATTATACAGATTTTAATTATAAAGATTATGATTATGATAACTATAAAATCCCCAATCTCAAAGATAAAATACTAGATATAAAACTATCTTTTTCAGATCTTGAAAGATTAAATCAATATATAGATAAAGATTTAGAAAAAGAACATATCAAAGAAATAGTTATAGATGAAGCTACGAAGACAAAGAAATATATTTTGGCTGGAGAAGACGAAAAAACTTTATGGGAAATCAAATCAAAAGAGCTAAAGACTAAGCAAGAAGAGTTAGAAACTCTAAAGCAAAATTTAGATAATCCTGGGATTGCTACCAATCTTTTAAATGCTTTTTGGAATAGTGCAGAAACTATTGCTAGAAACCGACAAAACGAACTAGAAAAAATCAACAAGTTACAGCATGAAGTAAACAAATTAGAAACTGAAGTATATGCTTTAGATAATCTTAGAATGTTCTGCGGTAAGGGTTTAGATGGTATTTTTGAGCAGTTAAAAGACGAAGAAATACAAATAAAACTAGACCCATCATATATTATAGGCTCGACTGCCAAAGAACGAGATATACCGAAAGAATATATAAAATTAACTTCTGCCGAATTTGATCTATATTTAGCTGAAGCAGCAAAACAATCCAATACAAAATTATCTCTTACCGAATTTGTTAGAAAGCAAAAAAATCTTTCAGAAGATTTAAATATAGTTCCTGATCTTTCAGCGATTAATTTATCAGGTAAAACTCTTACTAATCTTAACCTGAAGAATACATTATTTGCTTCAGCCAACTTAGAGAATATCAAAATCTCAAATTGTAATTTAGATTTTACTAATTTTGAAGGAGCTAATTTACAAAATGCCGTTTTTCAAAATGTTACGGCTCGTAACGCAGGATTTCTTTTTGCTGATCTTAAAAAGAGCAAAATTGAAAATAGTGATATGTCGAGAGCTTACATGCCTAAAGTAGATTTAGCTGAAGTAGAGGTAACAAATAGCAAATTTAATGCGGTTATGATGGTTAATGCCGATGCCGAAAAGTTAATTATTAAAGATTCAGAATGGAAAAATTCTAATCTTACCGGTATATCGCTTGCCTATGCAGATATGCAAAGAGTTCAAATGCAGGGGGTAGTTTTAAATAATGCACTTCTAGATCAAGCAAATATCGTTTCTACTGATCTTGAAAATGTTTTTATGAATAAAACACATGCATTAGAAGCAAAATTTAAAGAGCAATGTAACATGCAAGGCATAACTGCAAGAAATGCCTATTTTAGCGATGCTGAATTTGAAAATATACTATCTTTAAAAGAAGCGGACTTAAGAGAAGCTATAATGCAGCGTGTTAAACTTAAGAACGCTGATTTAACAAAAGCACAGCTTGATAAAGCAAATCTTGAATATGCTGATCTTACAAACGCTACGCTTACTAATGCAACTGCACAATTTGCTAAGTTAAGTAATGCTACTTTAGAAAAAGCAGAAGCCGAAGGATTAAATATTTCGGATGCTATTGCTAAAAATATTAATGCTAAGGAAGCTAACTTTAAAAATGCAATTATGAAACGTGCCGATCTTACTAAAGCCAATTTCACTAAAGCAGTGTTGGAAAATGCCGATATGCAAGCAGTGGAAGCAGCCGAGGCTATATTTAAAGAAGCAAATCTAAAACAAGCGAATCTAAAAGCAGCAAATCTAGCTGGAATTAATAAAGAAGGAGCAGATTTTGATAAAGCAAAAATCAACGATGCTACAAAGATGCATGATACTAAAGGTGAGACTAAAGGGAATTTAGATCATCAAGATAAAGACGGTAAAAAAACATCTGTCAATGTTAACGAACATGCTAAATTACAAGATAAAATTCATACAAGAGAGAAAAGCGGTTGGTTTCTGAAAACCGGAGTAGGACAGCTTTGTACAAAACTTGCTAAAAGTACTATATCAGGAATTAGCCGCGTAACAAATTTTTTAGCAAGTAAAAAATTTTTAGTAGGATTTGCCGTAGTATCGGGTCTTGCAGTAACAGCTGCACCTTTCGTAGCAATGCCTGTGTTATTGGTCACCGGCACGGCCCTTACTACTAAAGCTGTCATTCTAGGAGCAGGTATTTTGGCCGGAGGGCTAGTTGCTACCGGAACTTATAAACTCACTCAAAAACCTTTACACAATCTTCAGAAGTCATTTGAAAACTTAACTAGTAGTATAGATAAATATATCTCACCGCCTCCTAAAAATATTGATGAATTAGTAATAGAAAAACAACAAGCAAGACAAAAAGCTGAGACAGAAAAATCTAAAGAAAGGGAAGAAAATTTAAATAATGTAAATAATAATATTGATAAAGCTAAAGAACAAGATCTTTTAAAACAAGCAACGCCAAAAGTAGAAATAAAAGAAAAGCAAGATAAAACTGTAGAAAAACAACAAGCAACATCTAATACATTCGCAGTAAAATTTAAGCCTAACACTAAAGGCAAAGGATTTGCCACAAAAATAAAAGACGAAAAAAAATCACGCTCAATAAAAGAAGTATATAACTAAATAAGTGTTAAAAATAATATCCGGTAAATATAGAAACCACATTATACCTACCGCTAAAAATATCAAATATCGACCTTCCACCGGTAAGCTCAAAGAGGCAATATTTAGTATATTAACCTCCGGTGAGTTTACCGGTAATAAATTATTTAACGAAAATACTCACATTCTTGATTTATTTGCCGGTAGCGGTAGCCTTGCTTTTGAGAGCCTATCAAGAGGAGCAGGTTTTGCTACCTTAATTGATATTGATACATCCTCATTAAAAATAGCAGAAGGATTTGCTAAATCTCTAAACATTGAAAATAATGTTAATTTCGTTAATATTAATGCTTTAAATCTACCAAAAGCTACTAGACATCTTTTTAAACCAGCTTATAGAGAGGGATCTAAAGGAGACACGGAACGCAGCACCACAGCGTACACACTAGTACGTGAGGATGCGAGTACTGGATCGACGTCTAAATTACCTCTAGAAGCGAAGTTTGGGAAAATATATAATAAATCATTTGATCTTGTCTTTATAGACCCCCCTTATCATAAAAATATAGTGCCTAAAGTAATGAAACTGCTGATAAAAAATAATTGGCTCAAAGACGGTGCTATTATAGTTATTGAGATGGCTAAAACAGATGATTATGTTTTAGATGAAAATATTGAAATTATACGTGAAAAACTATATGGTAAGAGTAAGCTGTTGGTTTTGAGCTTTACCGTCATTCCCGCAAAAGCGGGAATCCAGTAAAACATATAAAATATAAAAACAAGTTTTTATATTTTATTTTATTAATAGTATGTAATTTTGTACCTGTATTGCGTAACAAGACATTAAAAAACAAACATGACCAAAAAACATTACATATGTTCTAACTGTGGAAATATTAGTCCTAAATGGTCAGGGCAGTGCTTTGATTGCGGTGTATGGGGTAGTATTGTCGAAGAGATAGTCAGTACAAATCAAGCAATTGTTAAAGTCGGTAGCAAGCAAGACTTCGATAAGCTTTCAGGGCATGTAACCGAGCAGTTACGCATCCTTACCCCTATAGGTGAATTAAATAGAGTACTAGGCGGCGGTTTAGTGCTTGGTTCTGCTATATTAATAGGAGGAGACCCTGGTATAGGCAAATCTACTTTGTTACTACAGCTAGCAGCAAGTAATTTTGCATCAAAGATGAATTGCTTATATATAACGGGCGAAGAATCGTTAGACCAAATAAAATTAAGGGCCATAAGGCTAAACCTAACTAACTATAATACCGATATTTTAGCAGCTACTAATTTGGAAGATATTATTGCGAGTATAGAAGCTAATAAAAATAATATTGATTTAATAGTGATTGATTCTATTCAAACAATTACCACACAAGAATTATCATCGCCTCCAGGCACTGTTTCGCAAATTCGTACATGTGCAAATGAGCTTGTTAATTATGCTAAGCAAAACAATATAATTATTTTATTAAGCTGTCACGTCACTAAAGACGGACAACTAGCAGGTCCTAAGATACTTGAACATTTAGTTGATACCGTGCTATATTTTGAGGGAGATCATAATAATCATTTCCGTATTTTACGCTCATATAAAAATCGTTTTGGCGGTGTGGGTGAAATAGGAGTATTTGAGATGAGCGGCAGCGGGCTTATTGAAGTAACAAATCCGTCTGAACTATTTTTAATGAAGCGAGAACAGAACGTTATAGGTACGTCTATTTTTGCAGGAATCGAAGGTTCAAGACCGTTACTTATGGAAGTACAAGCCCTTATAGTACCCTCAAATATGGTAACTCCTAGACGCTCTGCGGTGGGCTGGGATGCTAATAGGTTATCAATGATACTTGCCGTGCTTAGTAGTAGGATAGGACTTAATCTTGCTAATTATGAGGTATATTTAAGCATTGCGGGGGGACTTAAAATTGCCGATCCTGCTTCTGATTTAGCAGTAACAGCGAGCTTAATATCTGCTGCAACCGGCAAACCTGTACCCGAACATAGCGTCTTTTTCGGCGAAATAAGCTTATCGGGTGAAATAAGAAAAACCGCAAAAGCAGAAACAAGAATAAAAGAAGCCATAAAACTTGGATTTAATAAGATTATCTGCTCTAAATTTGAAAATTTAACGTATGACTTGATATCTTCCGTCTCACATTTAAAGGACCTAAAAGAGATAATTAAATGAGTATAGTTTATGAAATAAGAAATTTGGAAGAAGCACGTAATTTTTTATCTAGTGTAGAAGAGCAGCTGATATTAACAAATCATGCCTCTAGCATAAAATATTACGGTATACTAGCAATTGATTACATGTTTAAAACTCTAAGTAAAGAATTTCCGGAAAAAGTTTTAGATCTTACCGTAAATGTAGGAGAGGATCACGCTGCTTTATTTACTGCAATCAAACTAGGGTATAAGAATATATCATATACAGGGAATTCTGAGGAAGCTAGGGGGTTGTTGTACGGCTATCAAACCGTCATTACGAACGACTGAAAGGAACACGGCAATCCAGAAAATAATTAAAAAAATGCTAAAATTAGCATTTTTAACTGGGTTGCTTTGTCAATTACTCCGTAATTTTCCTCGCAATGACGAAAATTTAATAATAAAAATCATGAATATCAAAGATATAGGAGTAATAATTGCTAAAAAACCTTTGAAAGAAAATACATTTATTATTACGGTTTTTACTAAAAATCATGGTTTATATTCGGGAGTTGTAAAAGAATTTTCTAGAAAAAGTAAATTTATATATCAAGAAGGGAATATTATAGATTTTCTTTGGCAGGCAAGATTACATGAACATATTGGTATGGCTAAATGTGAACTCATTAAATCTTACACCGGTTATTTTATCACAAATAAAGCTAAATTATATGCCTTTAATTCTGTTATATCTTTAATCAAAGAGTTATTTCATGAAAGAGAAGAACATTCTAAATTTTTTTCATTTCTAATTAACTATTTAGATCATTTATCAAAGAATTTTTGTTTTCGTGATTATATTAATTTTGAGCTAGCTTTACTTGCCGAGACGGGTTATAAACTTGATCTTACCAAGTGCGGCGTGAGCCATGTTACAACTGATTTAATCTATGTATCACCTAAATCAGCTAGAGCATTATCATATGAAGTAGGAAAACCTTATAAAGATAAATTATTGATGTTACCAAGATTTTTACTTTCAGATAATAGTGAGATTACATTAGAAGAAAAACGGCAAGCTTTAGCTCTAACAAACTATTTTTTTAATAGATATTTATTTCATAATAATAGACAGGTTGAAGCACGCCAAACTTTCATTGAATATACTTTAAATAATTTTTAGAGACTATATTTTTACTTTTATTTTTCTTATTTTATTGATATACTTACTTAAGTAATTACTTAAATAAGTATGTAATATGACTAGACTAAGCATAGATATACCAAACAAATTACATCATTTCTTAAAGTTCACACTGCACATAAAAATATTAATAAATATTCTGCGTATAAAGAAATGTATAAAAAGCTTAATTTAATATGATTCTGCAAACCTCTACTATTTTATTCCATGTCATTCCTGCGAAAGCGGGAATCCAGTTGAGTAAAGCTTCTTAAAAGCTTTACTCAAGAAGAAAGTAATATAATAAAAAAATCTTTAAAATCAAGATTTTTTTTAGCCTGGATTCTGCTTTTACAGGAATGACATAAGGGCTTTTCAAAAATTCCCCGGTACACTATTTTATACATACCGGTACACATAGTGTAGTAATCTATGAAAATACTAGCATTTGACACAGCCAATAATACTGCATCGGTAGCAATATCCGAAAATGAGAATATCCTTGCATGTATAGAAGAATTATGTCCTTCTATGCAAGCAGAAAATCTAATGCCGATGATAGAAGACGTGATGAAATCAGCTAAATGTTCATATGATGATTTAGATTATTTAGCGGTAACTAACGGACCCGGTAGCTTTACTGGTATTAGAATAGGACTTGCTAGTGCTAAAGGTATATTATTTTCCAAGGAGAATATTACAGCAGTAGCGGTTAGCAATTTTGAATATGCTTATTTTAGAGCCATAACTCAAGTTAAAGATTATGATAAAATATATGTCTTTTTAAACGCTTATCGCTCACAGCTTTATATGCAAGTTTTTCATAAATCAGGACAAATAGAAGAGCCGTTGTTGATAGATTTCGAGTATGCTATCAAACTGCTTACAAATGAGAAAGGGAATATAGTTTGTTGCGGTAGCGGACTTGAATTTATATATCACCAAATTATGCATTTGCCGAATATAATAACCTTGCCACGTTTTGCACGAGTTAAAGCTTGGGTTACCTGTAGATATATTGCTAGTAGATTGTCGAGCGATGTAAAATTAAATAGCTCTATCGAGCCACTATACATACGCCCTCCTGATGCTAAAATCGCAATCAATTATGCCATTCCTAGTTAAAAATAGGAATCCATTTACTGGATCTCTATAATCAACGAAATGACATAAGAGCTTTATTATAAGTATACTACATCATCTTCATAATCAAAGACTCCAAAATAATTATAAGATAATTTCTCACCTGATAACTTCATAGTAAAATTACTATTAGAGTGTTCTACTTGATTGTCTGATACTTCTACTTCATCTTCATAATCAGAGAATCCGGAATCACTATCAGATACTGCACCTGATTCTTGCTTTACACACTTCTTGCCGTGTATTAAGGCTATTATTTGCCCAACTAATGATTTCGATAAATCATGATTACCCGAGTTAATAATATCAATGATTCTTACTAGACTTTCATCTGAGGCGTGCGAAATTATTGTTGCTAGCTTATTATTTGAAATATTACTCATGATTCTTACTAAATTTTTATTTGGAATAATATCAAAATTTTCTGCAAGTTTTTCTTCTCCTGCTAAAATAATTATATTTTCAAGCTGTTCATTAGAAATATCCTCATCTGATAATTTTTTTAGTTCCTGCTCGGTAAGCTTTTCTAAAGAAATGGTAGTATCTAAATATGTATTTAATTTATCTAATGGAATAAATTGTATTAATTTTTCAAAATGCTCCGGCAAAATATAATGAATTAATTTTTGTGCTTGTTCGTCGGAAATATTATCAATTAATTCTACCAATTTTTTATATGTTATACTTTCAAAAACTTCATCTAATGCATTTTCAGACGTGTTTAAAATTTCTTCTACTAACTCATTATCAGGAAGAGTTGCTAGTTGATCTAAGAGATTAAATGTTTCTTCAGTGTTATGATTTAAATAAGAAAAAACTTTATTACTCACAAAATTAAAAGTTTCAGCAACTTTAGAAGAAAGAATACTAGATGTATTTTTTATAATATTAAAACTCTTTACTCCGAAATCATAAACTGTTTTTAATGATGAACTAAATGTACTGAAAAAACCTTTACTTTGAGGTGTGTTAGTTACTTTTTCACTACCATCAAGCTTATTTAAAAGATCTGTAAATCTGATTTGAGAGATGCCTAGAGTATTAGTAGTTTGCTTTGGAGAAGTTATAAACTCAAATTCATCGTTAGCAAGATAGGAGGCTAGCTTTGGAGAGGTATTATGTGGGATTAAATTTTGTAACTTATTAAAAATTGATGTTATGGCCATAATTTTTCCTCATTTCTGATTATAATAATCAACATTGCATTATAATAGAAATTATGAGGAGGTCAAGATAAAGGATAATAATTATTAACTTTTTATTATATTTTACTTAAAATTGATTAATTTATCAAAAAGGGATATTCTACTAAATGTCATACCCACGAAAGCAGGGCGTTGTTACGTGGTTCTAACTTTTCATCATTGCGAAGAAATTACGAAGTAATTGACGAAGCAATCTCAGAAGTTTGTTATTATTTAATGAGATTGCCATGCAGTATACAACTACTCGCAATGACGATTTAGTAGTATCCATGCAACAACGCCGCAGTACTTGTATGATAATGTAGCCAATTTTTGAAGTTCAACGCGTATATTATAATTGTCTTTGTTCTTGAATTAGCTCAAAAACTTCAACTGTGTCTCCTTCTCTAATATCTTCGTAATTTTCAAATGCTATACCACACTCATATCCTTCTCTAACTTCTTTAACTTCATCTTTAACGCGTTTTAAAGTTTTGAGTTTTCCTTCATGAATGACTACATTATCACGTAATAAGCGTAGGCCCGCTCCTTTCTTAATAATCCCTTTAGTTACGTAGCTACCGGCGATTTTACCGACTTTGGTAATATTAAATATTTGTCTAATTTCTGCGCTTCCGATATACTGCTCTCTAACGATCGGATCAAGCATACCGCTCATAATGGCTTTTATATCATCAATTAAATGATATATTATACTATAATATCGAATATCGACTTTTTCTTTTTCTGCGGCAGTTAAGGCATTTGCCCCTGCTCTAACGTTAAAGCCGACAATAATAGCCGAAGAAACATGTGCAAGAGATACATCGGATTCCGTTATCGGACCTACACCGCTATGAAGTATACGAAGCTTTATCTCATCACTCGGTAATTTTAATAAGCTACCTGAAATAGCTTCAACCGACCCTTGAACATCACCTTTAATAATTAAAGGTAATTCCTTAATTTTACTATTACCGGAAGCTTTTAAAAACAAATCTTCTAAACTTGAACGCGGTGCAATAGATATTTTTTTTTCTTTAGCAAGACGCATTCTATATTCGGCTATATCTTTTGCTTGTTTCTCATTTTGTACTATGTTAAATTTATCGCCGGCAAAAGGCACTTCATTTAACCCCTGAATTTCTACAGGAACAGACGGAGTTGCTTCTACTATTTCTAGTCCCTTATCATTAGTCATCTTTTTAACTTTACCGTAAGCAGTACCAGCTATTATAATATCACTGTTTCTTAAAGTACCTCGCTGCACTAATATAGTGGTTAGTGTTCCTCTTCCTTGTGCAATTTTTGACTCGATTACAACACCGGCAGCTGAACCGAAAGGATTTGCCTTTAAATCCTGCATTTCTGCAATTAATAAAATTGCTTCTTCAAGTTTATCTAAGTTAATTTTCTTTAGTGCCGAGATAGGAATAATCATAACGTCACCACCTGCCTCTTCGCCGATAATTTCGTGGACATATAATTCGTTCTTTACACGCTCAATATCAATATCAGGCTTATCAATCTTATTAATAGCTACAATTATAGGCACACCTGCTGCTTTCGCATGATTAATTGCCTCAACCGTTTGCGTTTTGATTCCATCATCTGCTGCGACCACTATAATAACTATATCTGTTACTTTAGCACCTCTTGACCGCATTTCCGAAAAAGCTTCATGCCCCGGAGTATCAATAAAAGTAATTGCTCTACCGTCTGCAAGAGTTACTCTATAAGCCCCAATATGTTGTGTAATTCCGCCTAGCTCACCTGCAGCAATATCTGTAGACTTAAGAGCGTCAAGCAATGAGGTTTTACCATGATCGACATGACCCATTACCGTCACGACCGGAGCACGCGTTCTTAAATCCTCAACCTTATCATCACTAATTAAAACATTTTCAACATCTGACTCTTGGACTCTTTTTACCGTATGCCCTAAATTTGTTGCAACTAGTTCTGCCGTATCGGCATCTATTGTTTGGCTAGCATTTGCAAGAATACCGAGTTTCATTAATTCTTTAATTACATCAGCCACTCTTTCAGACATAGCATTTGCAAGATCTCCGACTCCGATAACTTCCGGGATCGTCACTTCTCTATATACTTTCTCAGGTGCTTGTGATACTAATTTACGCTTTTCTTTTTCTCTAGCTCTTTTTATAGAAGCAAGACTTCTAGTTCTACCGCTACCGCTTTCGTCGTCGCTAAGCATATTGAAAAGATCGGCTTTTTTGAATTTTTTTGGCTCTTCTAGCTTAATTTTTGGTGCTACTATTTTACTATCTGCTGTTTTATCTAATTCTTTCTCTGATTCTATACCGTAACGTGTTCGCATTCCTACTAAAGGAGACTTTACAAAAGTTTCTTCTTTCTTTTTAGGTATTTGTGACGGTATATCTTCATCATCTTGAACGATTTTAGCACTAACTTCTACTTTATTTTCTTCGATATTTTGCTGTTTTTGTTCAACTTCTTTATCAGTTTCTAGCGGTTCTATTTTTGAGTTAGCAGACTGGTTAATACTTGCAAGTTTACTTAAAGTGCTTATTTTTGAAGGGTCATTTAATTGAGATTGCTCAGCAGCTTTTTTCAGAATAGATAAACGTCTTTTAAATTCTTCCTTATTAGCATCAATAACAGTTTGATCTAAGCTATTCCTTTCTTTATTTAATGAAAGGGTAGTAGCACTACCGGTAGAGCTTTTTCTAACTTCTACTAGCGTTTTAGATTTAGCATTAACAAAGCTTTGAGCTCCTGTAAGAGAGTCAAAAGACTTATTAAGCGATAATTTTGAATTGCCAAGTGTCAACTTTTTGGGTTTGATTTCCTGGTTATCCGTCATATTTAAAACCTTTGTGTTTCTGTTTTTTCCGTCTACTACTTGATTATGTCATTCCTAGCTAAAAGCGGCGTTGCTCGCATGGCTCGTGTATGTCATTCCCGCGAAAGCGGGAATCCACTAAAATTTATAAAAAAACTTATTTTTATAGGTTTATTTTTCAAGGACGCCCTAATTACTAAGCTATTTATTCTGGATGCCTGCTTTCGCAGAAATGACCCTACATTCAACCCACTAACTATCCTTCAATTCACCATGCTGTCTAGCAGTTTTAATCAGCAATTTAATATTTTCGTCCGTTATATTAGAATTTGGAGCTAAATTTTTAAATTCATTTACGCTCATCTCTCCTAAATCTTCTATGGTCTTTATACCATATTCGGCAAATTGTAATATTAATTCAAGCGATAATTCTAATATATCTATTAATTCTTGCTCAACTCCTAGATCCTCTAGCTTTTTGATAATCTTTTCATTCTTAAGGTCGACGTAATTAATAGCTCGATTTTTAATCTCTACGGCAAGTTCTTCCTCAAAGCCTTCGATTCTTGTTAAAGTACTAATCTCACTACTAGCAATTTGTTCTACTGAATTAAATCCCGTTACCGATAAAAGCTGACCTATAACTTCTTCAACATCTAAAGCTTCCATAAATAATTCCGTAGAAGTTAAGAACTCTTCATTTCTTCTTTTTGATTCTTGCTCTTCGGTCATTATATCGATATTCCAACCTGTAAGCTGAGAAGCTAAACGAACATTCTGCCCTCTTCTACCTATTGCAATACTTTGATTTTCTTGCGAAACTACTACTTCTACCTTATGCCTATCCTCATCAATCAAAATTTTTGTGATTTCCCCAGGTGCAAGCGGTGCAAGAGCATTAACTATAAACTGTGCAAGATCATTACTCCATAATACTATATCAATTTTCTCTCCGTTTAATTCATTTGTTACGGCTTTTACTCTATTACCTCTAATACCTACGCATGAGCCTACGGGATCTATACTACTATCCGAAGCAAATACCGCTATTTTTGCTTTTGAACCAGGATCACGTGCTACTGATTTTATTTGAATAATAGATTCAAGAATTTCAGGCACTTCTAGCTTAAATAGTTTAACTAGCATCTGGTTATCTACTCTAGACAAGAAAATCTGCGGTCCTTTTGTTTCTTGCCTTACATCCTGTACATATGCTTTTATACGATCATTAGGTTTAAAATTCTCACCCTTAATTAATTGATCTTTTTTTATTATTGCTTCAGCACGACTCAAGTCAACTATTATATCACCGTATTCTATTCTCTTAACTATCCCATTTATAATTTCGCCTTTTCTATCTTTAAAGTCATGATATTGTTTTTCACGTTCAGCTTCTATAACACGTTGAATTATAACTTGTTTTGCAGCTTGAGCCGATACTCTAGCATGATCAATCGGCGGTAAATATTCATATATCTCATCACCGATTTTAGCTTCCGGATTCTTTATTAAAGCTTCTTCAAGTGAGATTTGCGTTAAGTAATCTTCTACATCTTCTACTATTTTTAAGATCCTTAAAAGATTTATCTCACCGGTTTTCCTATTTATCTGAGTTTTAATATTATATTCATTACCGTATTTTTTTCGTCCTGCTGCTTGTACCGCTTGTTCAACCGTTGCAATCAAAATTTCTTTTGATATTCCTTTCTCACGAGCTACAGAATCTATAATTTGTAAAATTTCTACATTACCTATATTAGACATACATTATCTCTTATTGCTTTAGCAATTTTTTAAATACTTCTTCAGTTAAAACTAGATTAGCATTTTTAATTAAATCATAATCAATTAGTACTTCTTGTTCTTCACATTTTAAATATATTTTATTATTTTCGGCTTTAATTATTTTACCCTGATAACGAGTTTTGCCGTTCAATAATTCTTTAAGTTTGATTTTAACTTCTCTTTCTAAAAATCTATTATAATTTTCAAACTTTACTAACGGACGTTCAAGACCGCTTGATGCTACCTCTAAAGAATATGCAGCTTCTATTAAATCTTCAACATCTAGAATAGCGGAGATAGTCCTACTTGCTTTAGTACAATCTTCCACAGATATTTTTTCGCCGTTTAAGCTATCAATCAATATCTCGACTACTTTAGGGTTAACACCTTTAAACTTAACAAGAACTAACTCAAACCCCATATCCGTCAAGGATTCTTCTATTACGTTTGTTATTTGTTGTTCAATAGTTTGCATATTTGATATTTATAACAAAAAAGGTGGGATAAACCCACCTATCTATAATTTTTATAATGCTTATCCGTAACGAAAATACACTAATTAGAATATATAAGCAATATTTAACTTTATATTTTTGTAAAACTACATATTCATAAAGGGGCAAATACTCGATAATCCCTCTGATCCGCTTAGAGATGGATCATAGTCTCCTCCTGATGAACAAAATGCTTTCCTACTATATTTAATATTTCCGTTACCAGCTTGTTACCCTCATCTACATTTGATATAAGCTCTTCAGCAACAGGTTGATATAACTCTGAAGGAATATTACGCCCTACATGTATACCAACAATTTTTGATACCGCCCTTTTAAATTTATGATCATTCTCTAATGCTTGATTGGATCACTTCTAAAAGATCTATTTCATCTGTTTCGCTATATGCACTCAAAACCTTTAGAATACTACTGCCGATAAGATTTAAAAAATTTTTCATTGCATTTGGCTGTATTCCTTTCTCAGGTTTTTCAGTATTAAAACTATTACTATTAAAAAATTCATTTACCACTGCTTCATATTTAGTTGCTAAATTTCCATAAAAATTTAAAGATTTAGTAATATCAAAATTCTTAAATAGCTCAGCAGTTTTTCTCATTTCTCTCACTATAGTTGTTCTAGACATGATTACTCCTTTTTAAATAATATAACCTTTACTATATAATATATAATATGCATTTAAAATACATATTATAGTAACTAGACTTATATAGACGTTTTTTTGTATATTCAAGGTAAAAATAAATAAAATTTTTATGCAGTTAACAAATTTTACCGACTACGGATTACGTAGCCTTATATATCTTGCTTCAAAACCGGAAAGAATTTGTAGTGTAAAAGAGATATCAGAGTACCATAATATTTCCCTTAATCATTTGATAAAAGTGATTCATAGATTAGCACAATTAGGATATATTAATAGTAGTAAAGGAAAAGGAGGAGGAATTAAGCTAGCATTTAGCCCTTCTTCCATGAAGTTGGGAGATATAATAGAAAAATTAGAACCTAATATGGATATAGTAGAATGTTTCAATAAAAATACTAATAGCTGCAGAATTACAAATTCATGCCAATTTAAACATTTTATTAAAGAAGCAAGTGAAGCATTTATAAAAACATTGAATAATTATACATTAGAAGATGCAATGATTACTAAAACAATTCAAATTAAGGATAAACTATAAAAAAATAACCGTTTTTCTTTTTCCGCATATTAAAAACTCTTGATTCCCCTTAGCTCCTAGTATTGGACTTGCTATTATACCGAATATTTTAAAATTATGCTCTTTCTCAAGCCAATCTTTGATTTTATCGCATACTTTTTGATGTAAGAGAGGATTTTTAATAACTCCTCCCTGCGCTACTTCATGCTTTTCAACCTCAAACTGCGGTTTTATTAAAGCAATAAGCATGCAATCTTCTTTAACTAAATTTAGTGCAGTCGGTAATATAGTAGTTAAACTAATAAAGCTGGCATCGCAAACAATTAAATCAGGCTTCGTTATTATTTGTTTATCGGTTAAATATCGTGCATTAGTCTTCTCAAGCACCTTAATGTGTGGATTGTCGCGTAATTTAGGATGAAGTTCGCCATAACCGACATCTATGGCAAAAATTAATTTTGCTTTACGCTCAAGTAACACTTCCGTAAAACCACCGGTGCTACTACCGATATCAATACAAACTAAATTTTCGGGATCAATTTTAAAATAATCCAAAGCGGCAATTAATTTTAATGCACCTCTTGAAACATAATTATGCTGCGGTAGCTTTACCTTAATGTCGGTGTCATTTATATTAACCTGTATCCCAGGCTTAATTAACTGCTCATGTAGAAGTCAAGATTTGATCTTACAGACACTATAAATTTTGTACTTGATTGTCAGTTAAGTTTTGACTGTCAGATATGTAATCAAGATACAAGATTTCATTATTCTTTTCAACAGCTAATTTCTTACTATCCTTAAAAGTTTGCATAGGAGTTTTTCCATAACAATATTTACCGGAATGAGGTCTTTCATTATTAAAATGCTCTAACCAAATATCAAGATCTAATTGTAGATCATCAAGATCTGTATAAATCTTTTTCCGCATTGCTGTATCAAAGAATTCTTGTTTCATGGTTTTATTAAAACGCTCACACATACCGTTTGTTTGTGGAGAATATGCCTTAGTTGTAGTATGTTCTATACCTTCTATGCTAAGAAATAACTCAAAAGCATGATGCTCTATATTCCCCTTATATTCTGACCCACGATCTGTCAGAATACGAAGTATTGGTATCCCTTGGCTCTCATACCATGGTAACACGCGATCATTAAGCATATCAGCAGCAGTAATAGCGGTCTTATCAGTATATAATTTTGCATCAGCTACTCTGCTGTAACTGTCAATAAATACCTGAGAATAAACTTTACCT